>DASVQQ010000025.1 GCA_036389035.1 Jatrophihabitans sp. | reverse complement strand
GCTGCCTCGCGGGCCGGCGGGCGGTCGGTCACGATCCGCAGGCCGGTCCCGGTGGCCGGCCCGGCTGGCGGCGTCCCGGCGTGGCCGGCGCGTGGCCGCTCCGGGTGTTGAGGTTTCCGGGGCTCGGCCGACCTCGGTGGGTGGGCGGGCCCCGGCCGCCCGGCCGGCTCCGGGCCGGCGTCGTCATCGGCGGCCTGCCAGGCCGGCCGGGTCGGCCCCCAGGCGATCTGGCGGGGTACCTGCGCCGCGCGGCCGCGCCGGGTCGCGACCTCGTCGACGAGCCGGTTCAGATAGCCGTGCGCGCTAGCCAACTCCCACCCCCGACAGCGGTTGCTCGGCGGGGTGCCCGGCGATCAGGTCGGCGTAACGGCGCCGGCGCGCGGACGGCAGTTCGAGAATCGCGTTCTGGGACCAGCGGTACACCGAGGCGATCAGGTTGACGTCGTCATAGACCGAGGCCGCGAAGAACCGCAGCTCGGACATGCACAGCTCGCGGACGTTGACGTCCAGCAGCACCGGCGCCGAGCACTCCGGGCAGCTGCCCGCGACCTCGGCGCGCAGCGTCGGCGCCAGGATGGCCATCACCTGCTCGACCGCCCGCGCGGCGCGGGCGCTCAGCGGCTGCCGGACGCACCGGGCCAGCAGCGCGGCGCGCGGGTCATCGGCCTCGGCAGCGGCCAGCACGTCGGCCACCACCGGCACCCGGAAGCTGACCTCGTGCGCGTGCAGCAGGTACCAGCCCGGCTCGGCCCCGGTCACCCGGCGCGAGGTCCGCGGCCGGTGGTGCTCGGCGTAGGCGGCCAGGCTGAACTGCACGTCGACCGGCGAGCCGCACTGCTCGCACTGGCCTTCGGCCACCAGGGTGTCGCCGCGCAACTCGCGGCGGCGGGCCAGGACCAGCAGGTCCAGGTCGCCCACCGGCAGCGTGCCGGCGTCCAGCGGCGTCCCGTCGGCCAGCAGCGCGATCCGCGCGAGGTAGGCCCGCGCGCCGGCCAGGCCTGGTTGGCTGTCGGCCAGCGCGATGTCGTCGGTTCCGGTGGCCGGTCGCCAGTGCGCCCGCACGCCGCTGATCGGCAGCCGGATCATGGCGCGCGTCAGAACTCCTTGGGCTCGGCCAGCGACAGGTCGTGCTCCCAGCCCTCGTTCTCGAGCTTGATGTGCTCGATGGCGACGGCGTTGGTGCCGGCGTCGAGATCGGGAAGGGCTTGGAACTCCGAGACCCACGCGCGGTGGATGAGGTAGCGGTGCACCGGCTGGCCCTGCTCGTTGAGCAGCTCGATGCGGATCTCCTTGCGCAGCTTGGCCAGGGACGAGCTCGGCGCGCCCTTGTCCAGCACCTGCGCGGCGTTGGCCCACTGCTCGAAGGAGTCGTCGTGGGTGACACCGCGTTCCAGGGTGATCGGCTCGTACTTCTGCCGGCCGACACCCTTGCGGATGACGGCGTTTCCGCCTTCCTTGTACTCGATCACGTCGTTGGAGCGCTTGATCGAGCTGACCTTGCTGACGCCGGCGACCGGGGCGGTGGAGGTGTCGAAGTAGACCAGGAACCGGTAGCTCTTGTAAGGGTCGAACCGGGAGACGTTGACGCTGAACGGCTTGGGCATGGGGTCGGAGGCTCCTAGCTCTGGCTCTGACCGGCGAGCTGGGCGATCTTGATGATCACGAACTCGGCAGGCTTGAGCGGGGCGAAGGCGACGACGATGTTGACGATGCCGTTGGCCTGGTCGTCGGGGGTGGTCGTGGTCGCGTCACAGCTGACCTGGAAGGCCTTGCTCGGCGTGCTGCCCTGGAACGCGCCCTGGTTGAACAGGCCGAGCATGAAGTTGTCGATGGTCGTCTTGATCGACACCCACAGCGGTGTGTCGTTCGGCTCGAAGATGACCCAGCCCAGGCTCTGCACCAGCGACTGCTCCAGGAACAGCGCCATCCGCCGCACCGGCACGTAGCGGTACTGCTGGAACGCCGGATTCGCCGCCACTAGGGTCCGGGCGCCGAAGACCACGGTGCCGATGCCGGGCAGGGTGCGCAGGACGTTCACCCCGAGCGGGTTGAGGGTGCCCTGACGCTCGTTGGTCATCCGCCCGGTCGGCGCCACGCCCACGGTGTTGGACACCAGCGCCTCGTAGCCGGCCGGCGCCTTCCAGACGCCGCGGTTGGTGTCCTGGCGGGCGATCACGCCGGCGACGAAGCCGGACGGCGGGATCAGCAACGGCTCGCCGGTGTTCGGGTTGTTCGAGCGCAGGTGGGGGAAGTACAGCGCGCCGTTCTGGCTCTTCGGGATGATCCGGCCGGGCGCCTGGTCGGACATGATGTCGCCGATCATCGGCAGCGGGAACCCGGTGGGGTCGGCCACCGCGTCCGCGGGCGGGTCGACGATCATGAACGCCCGCTTGTGCTCGGCCACCGCCAGCGCCCCGCTCACCACGCCGGGATCCCAGATGCCGGGCACCAGCAGCAGGTTGAAGATCGGGATCTTGTCCAGCGCCTTGTCCGCCTCGAAGGCGTCGGAGAAGTCGCCGGGGCTGTAGGTGGTGAACGGGTTGACCGGCAGGCCGCTGTTGAGCGGGGTGGCGCCGAGGGCTCCGGTCCACTGGGCCGGGTAGGCGGCGGTCGGGGCCACGCTGACCAGCGAGCTGACCGGCTTGTCCGCCGTTCCGATCCGCTTCTCCAGGGTGTTGCCGGCATCAGCCGCTGACGGCGCGGGGTTCAAGGTCACCCGGCGGTAGGTCTCGGCCCGGCCGCCGTAGCCGATGGTGAGGTCTGCCAGGTCGATGGGCGCGGCGCCGGTGGTGGCCCGCGGGTTGGTGATCGAGACGGTCAGCAGGTGGTGGTCATCGACCGGCTCGCGACCGGTGAAGACGATGCCGTTGGCCGCGGTGCCCAGCGTCAGCGTCGGCGGGCTGATGTCAGTGGTGGGGCCGCCGCCGAGGTCGTGCAACCGCGGCTTCAGCGCGACCACCCAGCCGACGCCACCGCCGTTGTTGAAGAACTGGAACACCGCGCGCCCGACGTCGTCGGCGAGCCAGTCGACGTCGAACAGGCCGCCGAACTCGCGCTCGTAGTCGGCGAAGCTGAAGATCTGCACCGCCTCGCCGTAGTGATGCGGCTTGGTCTTGAACGGGTGGGTGTAACCCACGAAGACGGTGACCGACGTGGGCGCGGCGCTGATGGTGTGCGAGTTGCTCAGGATCTCTTCGATGTAGATCCCGGGGTAGGTCGGTGTGACGGGCATGCGGAGGTCCTTCTACTGGAGGTGAGGAGCTCAGGTGTAGAGCAGGCCGTTGGCGGCCAGGCCTGGCGCGCCGCCGGAGAGCCGTACGGAGGCGTCCGCCGGCAGCGCGGCGCCGCTCGGCGGGGCCGCGCAGGTGACCAGGTAGCCGACCGGCGCCGGCAGGTTGCCCAACGTTTGCAGGGTGATCGGCGCCTGGGTCCCGGTCTCCAGCGTCGAGTCATAGGTCGCGCTCACCGTGAAGGTGGCCCCGCTGACCGTCACGGCGTAGGACAGCCCGCCGGTGCCCTTGTAGTCGGCTCGCGGCAGCAGCGTGCAGACGACTTTGCCGTCGCCGTCCTTGAGGTCGACGCCGGTCGCTTTCTTGAGCACGCCGGTCGAGGCGACGGCGGCCTTCGCGCTGGCTCCGGTCGAGCCCTTCTTCACCACCACCAGGCCGCTGCCGGCTACCGGGTCACCGGCAACGCCGGTCGGGGAGTCCACTCCGATCGCCAGGGCGGCGGCCTCACCGCTCGCCAGGCCCGGGTAGCTGTCGGTCTCGGTGACGGTGACCGTGATCTCGGCCTCCAGCGGCGCGGTGTCGTCCTCGGCGGCCACCGTGACCTCGATGTTGTTGGTCTCGGGGCCGGTGCGGGTGGCGGTGAAGGCCAGCGCGGGCATCGGTGGCGGCGTCGGCGGCGGGTTGAGCTCGCCGGCGGCGGCACGCGCCCTGGCCATCGCGAGCAGGGTGATGGTCTCGCTCGGGTCGAAGCCCGCGCTCCAGGCCGATCGGACCTGCAGGTCCGATCCGTTGAACTGCAGGGCCGACAGCGGCACGACCTTCTGGGCGCCTTCGGCGTTGGTGAAGCTGACCGGCGTCGAGCCGATCACGTCGACAGCTGCCATCGCGAGCGCTCCGTTCGGTGTGGTTTCTGCCTGCTACGCGGGCATCCTGGCCCGGCGCCTGTCACGGCCACGTCACCGTCGCGTCACCGGTTGCCCGAATCGGGGTTCGCGGCGCCGTCCGGCCTGCGATCATCGCCGTACTCGTGCTGACCGGCACGGGTGGTGGGGGGGTCACGGGGGCCCCGGCCGAAAGGAGCGCACTGTGTCGAATTCGATTGAGACGGCTGCCGACGAGCCGGATTGCGGGGAGTCGGCCGAGCAGGCCCAGTCAGCAGGGCAGGTCAAGTCGGCAGGGCCGGTCAAGTCGGCAGGGCCGGTCAAGCCGGCAGAGCCGCAGCCGGTCGACCTCGGCATCGAAGGTTTCGAACAGCTGATGGCACTCAGCGACGACGACCTCGAGGCGTTCTCCGGCGGCGTTCTGATCGGCACGTTGGACCTGGCGTCGTTCCTGGCGCCCGGCGGCGGCTGGGGCGGCTCCGAGACGCCGGCCCGGCGGGCCGTCCCGATCGGCAGCCGCAACGGCCTGCGGGTGACCGACTACAAGAGATCCTGGGGCAGCACCGGATCAGATCATCACGTCTCACAAAGGCAGTCCTTCGCCGTCGACCTGTCCAACGGCACCTCGCCCACCGCGCAGATGCTGCGCACCGCGCGCCAGCTCGCCGCGGCGCTGGGCCACAGCTGGCCGGCGAACGGGTACCTGCAGACCGCCACGACTGCCCGCGGCTACCGCGCGCAGCTCATCTACAACTCCAGCGTCGTGCCCAACCATCACAACCACGTGCACTTCGGCGTGCGGAAGGTGCGGTAGCGGCGATGGGATATGACGCCCGGATCGCCCGGGCGATGCTGAAGCTGGGTTACCGGGTCTTTCCATTCGAGGCCTTCGACCGGTCCGGCAACCTCAAGCTCGCGCAGGTGGACTTTCCACCCGATGTCGACGCCGGTCTCGGCCGGATCGTGTCCAACCCGCTGTGGGGTGACCTTTACCGCACCTTGTCCCCGCTGGCCGCCGAAGGCGTGTTCATGGCGGGGATCGGCTTTCTCAACGACCGGGTGCAGGTGGTGCTGTTCCGGGCGACCACCTCGGTGCCGAACGCCACCGCGGCGATGAACTGGGCCTCGGCCTATCACGGCACCGTCGAGGCGACCCTGCACGGCTACGCGGGCCGGGCCTACGCCCTCGATCCCAACCTGCGCAAGGTGATCGACAAGGCTCGCGGCCACCTGCCCCCGAGCAGCAAGAGCGCGGTCGGGCAGGCCGATGACCTGGGCGCCGGCTACGGCGACTCCGACTCCGACACCACCATCCAGACCGATGACGAGTACGCCCCGGCGGCGGCGCAGCCGGTGGCGGCCACCGGCATCTCCTGGCTGGTGCTGGGCCTGGACCTGCTGGGTGAGTTGCTGGTCAACGTCACGGTTCGGACCAAGGTGCTGACCACGGTGTGCTGGTACCCGCCGAGCACCGCCGACCGGGCCTTCGCCAGCCGGTGGCGCCCGATCCACGCCACCCTGCAGACCGGGACCTACTCCGGGCACCGGTCGGCGCACCTGGTCTGGAACCCGGTCGGGTCGCCGGTGATCTGGAGCGGCGAGAGCGTGAGCTGGAAGGGACCGGGCCTGGACATGCCGGCCGTCCCCGTCCAGTGGTGCCAGGCCCTCCGGCCGCTGGCCAACTGCCTCGGCTCGCCGCAGATGACGCGCGCAGCGGTGGAGACCGAGGTGGTGTCCTGAGCGCCGCGGGCGATGTGTTGACCGAACCTTCCCGACCGGACACAATCCGCATACCCTGGCCTGAACGCCCGCACTTTGACACCCAGCTCATTTCACCACGTTGCCGGCTGTGCCGGCACGTGATCAACGGAGGTATAGATGCTCGGAAACCGCACTGCCCGCGTAGCCATAGCCGGCTGCGCGCTGGCCGCCCTCACCGTGCAGCTGGGCCCTGCCCACGCCGGTAGCGCCAAGCCGGACGCCGGCCCCGGCTCGACCGGAACCGCCAGTGTCTTCATGGTCAACCCGGTGCAGTCCAGCGGCAACCAGAACCTGGTCGATGACAACGACTCGGCCACCGCGGTGCCGGCCAGTGAGTACGCGACGGCTCAGCTGCGCAACCTGGACGGCTCGGGCTACCTGAACGGCAGGTGGGTGAGCGTGCAGTCCAGCACCGGCACGCCGGCCTACTCCGCGACCAACACCCATTTCTACAACCGGCACGAGGACCAGTTCGAGCAGGTGATGGCCTACTTCTGGATCAACCAGGCACAGGAGTACCTGCAGTCCCTCGGCTTCGGAACGACCCTGCGCCCGATCCTGGACGAGCAGTTCCACGTGAAGATCAACCAGTACGGCGGCGACAACTCCTACCAGACCGACAAGCCGTTCCGGGTCCGGATGGGCAAGGGCGGGGTCGATGACGCCGAGGACGCCGAGGTGCTCGTGCACGAGTACGGTCACGCGGTGCACCAGTCCCAGGTGCCTGGCTACGGGACCAGCCTGGACGCCGGCGCCATCGGCGAGGCGTTCGGCGACTACCTCAGCATCACCGTAGGCCTGGCCGCCGCGCAGCAGTACGGCTGGCCGGTCAAGGCCGACCACGCCTGCACGATGGACTGGGACTCGGTCTCCTACACCAGCACGGTGCCGCACTGCCTGCGCCGGGTGGACAGCAACCTGACCGTGGCCGACCGGCGCAACCAGGTCCACTTCGACGGGATGATCTGGAGCCGCGGGCTGTGGGACATCCGCAACGCCTACGTCTCGCTGGGTCTGGGCACCCGCCGGGCTGACACCACGATCATGGACGCCCAGTTCGACTTCGCACCCGGCACCTCGTTCAGCGCGGCTGCCAAGGCGACGTACAACAAGGCACTGGCTCGGGACGGCGCCGCTGCCGCCAATGCGGTCCGGACCGCTTTCGCCAACCGGGGCATCACCTTCTGACCCCACTGACAACCGCTGGTCAACGCCGCGGCCCTGCCTTCGGGCAGGGCCGCGGCGTCAGCTAACGCGTAGCGGCCGCGCTCGCCGGGGCGTGCGAAACCGCTACGCGTCCAAAGACGACCCGCTCCGGGGCCGGCTGAGGGTGACGCAGCAGCGTCCGGCTGCCGGGTCCAGCCGGGCCTGCAGCCGCTGGTCCTCGAGGCTGTCGACCAGCCCGCGCAGCAGGTGCAGGTTCATGCCGCACACCAGGCCGGTGTAGTCCTTGGCCAGGCTGTGGAAGGGGCAGTTGCTCAGGGTGACGCGGTCGAAGGTCACCCTGGGCTCGTAGCCCACGCCCTCCAGCACCTCGCACACCGCGGCGACCAGTTCGTCGGGGCCGGGCTGGCAGCCGGCGAGCTGGCCGGCCTGTCGACCCATCCGCTCGCCGGTGGCCTGGGCCGCCGCGCGCAGCGTGGCCGACACCGGTTCGGCCGAGGCGGTGCTGGCCGTGATCGCCTCGGCCATCAACCGCCCGGGCAGCTCGTACTGCCGTTCGGGCAGGCTGACGGCGATGTCGCGGGCGGCGCGGCGGTAGAACTTCGCCGGGCGGCCGGCGCCGGGCCCGGTGCGACCGGCCGGCCGGCGGTACTCCACCTCGAGCAGGCCATCCTCCTCCAGCTTGTCGAGGTGGAACTTGGCCACGTGATGAGCGACCCCGACCCCGCGGGCCGCCTGTTCCCGGCTGACCGGCTCGGACTGCTCGGTGACGTAGCGGTAGAGGGTCTGGCGCATCGGCTCACCGAGGGAGGCGATGCTGCGCAGCCGCGCCTGGATGGCGACTTGGTGCCGCGACGGTGGCATTGCCGCTCCCTCCATATTTCTAAAAGATACTCCCGTTGACGAAAGAATGTCAGCGGTCTAACGTACTTCTGGTATTCCGATAGAGGGGAGCCCCCGCCATGGTCAATGTTGTAGCACCGGTGCAGCCCGACCCGGGTGCTGACCCGGCCGAGGACTTCGACGATCCGGCGGCCGGCACGGCGCCCCATACCCTGCGCATCGTCAACGCCACCCCGCCGATCGACCTCCCGGGTGCCGAGCGCGCGGTTCGAGCGCTGCTGATCGCGCTGGGCCAGGACCCCGAGGCCGAGCACCTGCGCCAGACCCCGCGGCGGGTGGCCGGCGCCTATGCCGAACTGCTGACCCCGCGCGACTTCGACCTGACCACGTTCGCCAACGACGAGAACTACGACCAGCTCGTGCTGGCCTGCGGCATACCGTTCCAGTCGCTGTGCGAGCACCACCTGCTGCCCTTTCACGGAGTGGCGCACGTCGGCTACCTTCCCGATCAGCGCATCGTGGGACTGTCCAAGCTGGCTCGGGTCCTCGAGCGTTTCGCCCGGGGCCTGCAGGTCCAGGAACGGCTCACCCAGCAGGTCGCGGACTGCCTGCAGGCGCACCTGCACCCCAAGGGCGTCGGGGTAGTTCTCGAGGCCGAGCACCAGTGCATGTCACTGCGGGGGGTCCGCGCGCACGGCTCGCGCACCCTCACCTCGGCGCTGCACGGCCACCTGCGCATCGACCCGGCAGCCCGCCAGGAATTCTTCGCACTGACCCGCGACCGCTGATGTCGCACACCCCACGAGAGAGGCACGCTCGATGAGCACGTCGGAAAACTTCGTCATCGTCGGCGCCAGTCTGGCCGGCGCCAAAACGGCTGAAGCCCTTCGCGATCAGGGCTTCAGCGGTCGCATCACGCTGATCGGCGCCGAGCAGCACCTGCCCTACGAACGGCCACCGCTGTCCAAGGGTTACCTGGCCGGTTCGGCTGAGCGTGAGAAGGCCTTCGTCCACCCCGAGAGCTGGTATGCCGAACACGACGTCGAACTGCGCCTGAACAGCACCGCCAGCCGCCTGGATCGCGACGCGCGCGTGGTCGAGCTGAGCGACGGCGACCAGGTCGGCTACGACATGCTGCTGCTGGCCACCGGGGCCAGCCCCCGCACGCTGTCGGTGCCGGGCGCCGACGCCGAAGGCGTGCACCTGCTGCGCACGCTGGACGACTCGGACCGGTTGCGCGCGCTGCTGCCCACCATCTCGCGGCTGGTGGTGATCGGCGCCGGCTGGATCGGCCTGGAAGTCGCGGCCGCGGCCCGCCAGGCGGGCGTCGAGGTCACCGTGGTCGAGAGCGCCGAGCTGCCGCTGCTGCGGGTCCTCGGGCCCGAGGTGGCGCGGGTGTTCGCCGACCTGCACCTCCAGCGCGGGGTGGATTTCCGGTTCAACGCCAGCATCACCGAGATCTGCACCAGCGCCGGCCGCGCCAGCGGCGTCACGCTCGGCGACGGCACGGTGATCGAGGCCGACGCGGTGCTGGTGGCGGTCGGCGTCACCCCCAACAGCCAGCTCGCCGAGGCCGCGGGCCTGAGCGTGGACGACGGCATCGTGCTCGACTCGTCCCTGTGCAGCAGCGATTGGCGGATCTTCGCCGCCGGTGACGTGGCCAACTCGATGAACGCCTTGTACAACAAGCACATCCGGGTCGAGCACTGGGCCAACGCGCTGAACCAGCCCAAGACCGCCGCGGCGTCGATGCTCGGTCAGCGGGCGCACTACGACCAGCTGCCCTACTTCTTCACCGATCAGTACGACCTGGGAATGGAGTACGTCGGCTACGTCGACCCGGGCGGCTATGACCGGGTGGTGTTCCGTGGCGACGTGCCCGGCCGGGAGTTCATCGCCTTCTGGCTCAAGGACAATCGGGTGCTGGCCGGGATGAATGTCAACGTCTGGGATGTCACCGACGACATCAAGGCCCTGATCCGTTCACAGGCCGGCATAGACGCCGATCGGTTGGCCGACACCGGCACCCCGCTGAGCGAGCTGACGCCTGCCGCCGACTAGACCGCTGCTCAAGGCGCTGACGGCGGACCGCTGACTGGTCACTGTCGAGCGGCCCGCTGACCAGTCGCTGCCGGGCCGCTCAGCGGTCAGTCGCTGGCCAACGCGACCCGCTGCACCACGTGCAGCGAGTCGCTGTCCTCGGCGCGGGTCCGAGCCAGCTCGACCAGGGCTATCCGGCCGGCCGCGGTGAACGTCATCATCTCGTTGCCGAAGTACGGCCCGGCTTCGCGGCTCCAGCGCAACTGGGTGCGCGGGACCCGGGTCACGACACTGAGCAGCGATCGGGCGGTGCGCTCGGCCAGCCGGCTCCAGGCCAGCCGGAATGCCACCTTCATCACCAGCGGCACGTAGTTGTGCAGCGGTGAGCAGGTCAGCTGGTAGACCTGCGAGCTGACCGGCTCGTCATAGATGGCCCGTGCCACGTAGGCGTGATGGACGTCGCCGGACAGCACGCACACCGTTGCCGGGGCACGCTCACCGCGCTTGCCCTGGGCGACCTCCCGGATCAGGTCGGCGAGGCTGTCGAAGGAGCTGTGGAACGCTGCCCAGTGCTCCAGGTCGGCCGCCCGGCGCAGCGTCTCCGACCAGCGGGCCAGCCGGGCGCCTCGAACGCCGTCGGCCAGGGCCTCGTTCCACGACTCGATATCGTGCAGCGCCCGCGCCAGCAGCCAGGGCAGCGAGGTGCCGATGAGCAGGTGGTCATAATCCCCGTCGGCCTGCTCGCTGATCCAGTCCAGCTCGTTGTCGGCGATCATGCTGCGCTGGCCGTCGAGTATGCGGCCGCACCGCGAGTCGATCATCAGCAGCCGGATCGGTCCGAAGTCACGCCGGTAGGACCAGCGGGTGCCCTTGGCGCCGTCGGCCTCGGCGTCGGCGTGCTCGGCGAAGGCCCGCAGCAACGGCTCGACATCGCCGCCGTGGCCGCGGACCTGCTGGTACAGCTCGTCAGCGGCCAGGTCGGTGGGGGACAGGTTGCCCAGGTGCTGGTAGACCCAGTACGAGGCCAGCCCGCCGATGACCCGCTCGGCCCACCAGTCGGTGGCCTGCATGTCCTCGCGCCAGGACCGCGAGGTGTTCCAGTCGTCGCAGATGTCGTGGTCGTCGAAGATCATCGAGCTGGGAAGGACCGACATCAACCACCGGACGTCGGGGTCATCCCAGGACTCGGCGTAGAGCCAGGTGTACTCCTCGTAGTCGGCCACCTGCTCCTTGGAACCGGTGGTGATGTCACGACGCTGCCGGATCCGCTGCCGGGTCTCCTCACTGGTCTCATCGGCATAGACCTGATCGCCCAGCATCAGCAGCGCGTGCGGCCAGCTGGCCACGTCCTGCCCGGCCAGCTGCCGGGCCAGCACCATCAGGGCGTCCGGCTCGTAGTGGGTGTCATCGGCGACCGTTTCCGAGCGGGCGTAACGGCAGGAGCCGAACGCGATCCGGACCGGCGCGTCGACGTCCAGGGTGCGGATCCGGGGACGCGGCCGCGGGTCCTCGGCGACCGGCCAGACGGCCTGGTCGTCCAGCCGGACGTCATAGTCGATGCTCTGCCCGGCCGGCAGCCCGCTCAGCACCACCAGGGCGTAGTGGTGCCCCGCCATGCACCAGGTGGATTCGCGGTGGCCGAGGATCTCCACCACGCAGGCCCGGTCGGTCTCGACCCAGATGGTGGCGTCGTCCTGGCCGACGTGGCGCAGGACGGGCCCGAGCAGAAGTCGGGGACTTCCGGGCAGCGGGTTCGCGGCGATGGTCATGTTGGCCCCTTACCCCAAAATCACAGCAGGCCTCACCGGCCCAAGGCGGCAATCCTATAGTCCCGGTCGAAGAGTCAACCTCGGAAGCTGCTGTGCCTATCCGCCGGGCTACCCCGCCTCGCCGTTGGGCGCGGTCGAGCCACGGCTCAACGGAGGCGGCAGCCCGGGCGCACAAGCCGAAGCGGCCCGCAACGGTGAGGTCGCGGGCCGCTTGGCGTGCGTGCGGACGACTCAGACGACCGGGGCGAAGGCCTCGGTGCCCGGGACCAGGTTCACGCCGGACATGCCGTGGGCGTTGGCGTAGGCCAGCTCCCTGGACAGGTTGCCGACGCCGTTGGCGGCGGGCAGCGGCGCCAGCTGCAGCGTCGACAGGGTGCCGAGCGCGTTGCCGGACGGGTCCAGGAAGCCGGACCCCGAGTCTCCCGGGACGCCCGGGCTCACGGTGTACACCGTGTGCGACCAGCCATTGCCCTCATCGCCGAGGCTGACGCCGGTCTTGGGCGAGAGCAGTTCGATGCCGCCCCGCAAGATGGAGTTGCCGTAGCTGTAGACCTTGTCACCGGTGGCGGTGCCCTGGGTGTTCAGCGCGACCGGACCGCCCCAGAACGGCACTGACGGGTTCACGTTGGCCACGTAGGGCGCGTCCACCTTCACCAGGGCGAAGTCGTTGTAGGCGCAGGCGTCTGCGTTGGTCTCACCGGCCTGCTGCATGGCGATCCAGGAGGAGTACGCGAGCGTTCCGGTGCCGACCTGGGTGCCCGAGGTGACCAGGGTGGCGCGCTTGTTGAAGGTGACCGGGGTGCCCAGCGGCAGCGAGTCGGTCGAGCAGCCGTCGGTGTCGGTGGCCGCACCGGTGCCCGCGCAGTGGGCGGCGTAGCCGACGTAGACGGACACACCGTCGCTGAAGACGAAGTTGGCGGTGCACTGGGCGCCGTCGGTGAACATCTGGACGCCCGGGTGGATCGTCGCGGTGGCCGCCGGCGCCCAGGTCGGAGCTGCCGGGTTATTTTTCTTGGCAATATCGGCGCCGGCCGACGGCGCGGCGATGAGGGCGGGGATGACGACCACGCCGGTCATGAGAGCCAGGGCCCTTTTGAAACGAAACGACATACTCACTGATGTCCTCCTATTGCGTAATGGACGTGTCCAAAGCAGACAGGGACGTGCCCCTCATGCTAGGAGGAACGAGGTATAAGCACTGATAGTTACGGTGGGGATGAAAAGCCTGACAACCGATCTGACTACGGCGCCAGTACCGGGTCGGACCTGACCGCCTCGGCGGGCCGGTCGGCGACCTGGTCGCGGCCCAGCCCCTTGGCCCGGTACATCGCCTGGTCGGCCCGGTGCAGCAGGTTCTCCGCGGTGGCGTCGTCCGGCCGCAGTTCCGCGACGCCGAAGCTGGCCGTGACGCTGCAGCCGATCGCCGGGATCTGGCGTTCGCGCAGTTGGGCCCGTAGCCGCTCGGCGACCTGTCTGGCGTCCCGCAGGCCGGCGTCGGGCAGCAGCACCACGAACTCCTCGCCGCCCACCCGGGCACAGATGTCGGTGTCGCGGACGGTATCGCGCAGGGTGGCGGCCACGCTGCGCAGCACCTCGTCGCCGGCCGCGTGGCCGTGGCCGTCGTTGATCTGCTTGAACCTGTCCAGGTCGAACATCACCACGCCCAGCGTGGAGTGGGTGCGCTTTGCCCGGGCGATCATCGCGGCCAGCGAGTCATAGGCGCTGCGCCGGTTGGCCAGGCCGGTGAGCCCGTCGTAGGCGGCGTTGAACTCGGCGGTGGCCTTGAGCCGCCGGAACGAGGCCAGCATGGCCAGCAGCACGATCGCCGACGCCATCACGGTCAGCGTCCTGCCGGTGTACCAACCCATGCTGTAGCGATAGCGCGAGGAGTAGGTCAGCAGCAGGTCGCACAGGCAGACCAGGATCGCGACGCTGCTCCAGCGTTCGGGCCCGCTGCGGCCGCGTACGGCCCTGGCGCACATCAGCAGGCTCGCCACCACCAGCGGCAGCGCCACCGGCGCCGTCACCCTCGCCATGGCACTGGTGTCCAGGCCGTGGATCAGCACCGGCAGTTGCCGGGCGTACAGCACGCAGCCGGCCACGCTGAGCAGCGCCACGGCGCTCATCGCCGCCGCCGAGCAGATCAGCACTGTCGAGCGTCGCCGGTGCTCGACCCGCTCTAGAAAGGCCCAGGGCCCCCAGGCGGCGCCGAGCAGCACCGGAAAGCCGGCATGCCAGCCGATGTAGAGGTACGGGGCGACCGAGGCGGTGACGGCCAGCGGCGGGTGGCTGGACACCACCCCGGGAAACGCCAGCGCGTAGCCGCCCATCACCAGCAGCGACCACAGGTAGGCAAGGGACATCCCCAGCATCCTGCGGTCACCGCTGTCCAGGTACTCCCCGGCCAGCAACCAGACCGACATGATGTCGAAGCAGGCCACCGCGGCCAGCACCGCCGGGACGTAACTCGTGGTCGCCCCCAGCTGATGGCTGCCCAGGGGCAGAACGAGCAGGGTCACCAGCACGGCGATCGACGAGACGACCATCGTGCTGCGCTGCTCTCTTCTGAAGGCGCTCACATCGCCATACATCGGCAGCCCGCGGCCTGGCTTGATGGGTGGGGCGTTGGCGCCCGGTGACATCGCCTCGCTGTCGGCATTAAGGTGCTAGATGTCGATACGGGGGTTGTGATGTTGCCTGAGGATCAGCAGCCGACAGACGTGTCCACCAGCCTGTCCCCCAGGCCGGACGGGGGAGCGCAGACGACCGGCCGTTGGGTCGTCACCTTCGCCGATGCCGGGGACGAGAGCGCCCACGCCGCCACCTTGCGCTCGGCTGGCATGTCCAATGTGATGAGCTCGCTGGATTTCGAGGGCCAGGCGATGGAACTGGCCGAGGCCGGCAGCAGCGACGCGGTCATGTTCGCCGAACTCGGGGTGGCCGTGGTCTCGGCAGATCCGCGGCAGGCCAGCGGAATCCGGTCAGCCGCGGGCGGCGCGGTCGTCTCGGTCGAGCCGGAGTACGTGCAGCACGTGCTGCCGGCCGCCGGTGACGATCGGTACCTGCAGGGCTACCGCGACGGGGTCACCGACGTCAGCGCGCGGCTGCTCGGCGACGCCGGCGTGAAGCTCGCGCGTGATGAGGATGCGGCTGATTTCGCCGACAACGCCCAGTTCACCTGGGGGCTGCAGGCCACCGGCATCCCGTCCTGCTCGTTCACCGGCGCGGGGATCAAGATCGCGGTGCTGGACACCGGCTTCCACCTGGCCCACCCGGACTTCGTCGGCCGCAACATCATCTCGCAGTCCTTCATCCAGGGGGTCACCAGCGCCGAGGACGGCCACGGGCACGGCACCCACTGCGTCGGCACCGCGTGCGGGCCGGGCGCCCCCGCCACCGGGGTGGCCCGTTACGGCTGCGCGCCCGAGGCCGACATCCTGGTCGGCAAGGTGCTCAGCGACGAGGGCTTCGGCGATGACACCAGCATCCTGGCCGGCATCAACTGGGCGGTGGCCAACCGCGCCGAGATCATCTCGATGTCCATCGGCGCCGACGTTCCGCAGGTCTCCCAGGTCTATGAGGCCGTCGGGCGGCGGGCCCTGAACCGCGGCTCGCTGATCGTGGCCGCGGCCGGCAACAACGCCAGGCGCGATGAGCCGTCGCTGCCCACTGCCGAACGCTATGGCTTCGTCGGGATCTCGGCGAACAGCCCGTCGATCATGGCGGTGGCGGCGCTGGACGAGAAGCTGGGCATCGGGGTCTTCTCCGCGCGCAGCCTGGCCGACGTGCACGGGGGCAACATCGACCTCGCCGGTCCCGGCGTCCGGGTCCTCTCCTCGTGGAACGTGCCGCGGCCCGAGTACGACGACCGGCACTACCGCAGCATCTCCGGGACGTCCATGGCCACCCCGCATGTCGCCGGCGTCGCCGCCTTGTGGTGCCAGGCCCGAGGCGTCACCGGCCGCCAGCTGTGGACGACCCTGACCCAGCAGGCCCAGCGGATGCAGCTGCCCTCCGTCGACGCCGGCTCCGGCCTGCTGCAGGCCCCGCAGTAGGCGGCTGGGCGTAGCATGCCGCCTATGGCTATGACTGAGATAACGGTCACCGTGGACGACGATCACCTCGACAAGATCGAGGAGCTCGCCGCCAGGCTTCGCAGCAGCGGCATGCAGATCGATCAGGTGCTCAACGAGGTCGGCGTCATCTCCGGATTCGCCCCTTCCGACCTGCGGCAGGATTTGCGGGCCGTGCCCGGCGTCATGTCCATCGAGGGAGTGCAGACGTTCCAGCTACCGCCGTCGGACTCGCCCATCCAGTGACCACCGGCGCCATCCACTGACGGCCGCCGCCGACTGAGGGCTGGTGACTCAGGTCCCGGCCGGGCCGCGCCGCGCCAGGCTGACAAGGGCCAGCAGCGCGAGAACGGCGAGAATGCCGGTGAAGACCTGGCCGGCGCTCACCAGGCCGTAGGCCTGGGTTCCCGCGCCGACGCCGACGACCGGCAACGAGATACCGATGTAGGCCACGGCGAAGAAGCTCGAGGCCACCCCGGCCCGCTGCCGCGCCGGGCTTATCTCGGTGACCAGCCCCAGCGCGGCGCGAAAGCTGAGCCCCTGCCCGGCGCCGCCGATCACGCCGGCGACCAGCAGTAGCGCCAGCGAGCCCACCGCCAGGCTGGCTGCCAGCAGTCCCAGCCCGAGGATCAGCACGGCGGTGCCGGCCAGCAACGCCGGCCAGGTGGACAGCGCCGTCGAGGCCACCTGCCCGCCGGCCGAGGCGGTGAAGACGGCGAGCACCACCAGGCCGGTCAGCGCGGGTTCGGAGTGGCCGAGCAGCGCCAGCACCCTGGGGCTGAGCGCGGTGAACAGGCCCAGCATCGCAAAGCCCGCGAAAGCCGCGGTGGCTGCTTGGACGAAGGCCGGCCGGGCGGCCACCGGCACCTCCAGGCGTTGGAACCGCAGCCTGCGGGCACCGGTGGGCGGCGCGGGCTCAGGCACCGCCAGGATCGCGGCCACCGCCGCCGCCAGCAGCGCCAGGTGCACCAGGTAGCTGGTGTGCAGCGGCCGGCCGGCGAAGCTTGCCAGCACGCCGCTGACCAGCGGGCCCAGGCCCAGGCCGCCGATGTTGGCCACCGCGGCGAGCACGCTGGCCCGCCGTTGCCGGCCCGGGCCGGCCAGATCGGTCAGCGCGGCCGTCGCGGTGCCGGTGAAGATCCCGGCGGACAGGCCTGAGAGCACCCGGCCGACGAACAGGGCGGCCAGGCCACCGCTGGTCATGCTGCCCGCGACCAGGAACACCGCCGAAGACATCGCCGAGATGCCCAGTCCGGCCAGCAGCACCGGCCGCCGTCCCAGGTGGTCCGAGGCCCGGCCGAATGCCAGCAGCGCGGCGAGCACCCCGACCGCGTACGCGGCGTACACCAGGGTCACCGTCAGCGCCGCGAAATCCAGACGCTGCTCGTACAGCGGGTACAGCGACGTCGGCAGGGTGGTGCCGAGCATCGTCACCGTGAAGGCGAAGGCGGTGAGCCAGAGTGCGGTGACCGGCGCCAGCCGGTGCGGCGCGGGGCCGGACGGCGCGGGGCCGGACGGCGCGGGATCGGCTGGCACCGCTGTCATTCTGCCCGCCGGCATCCCCGGGCGCCGCCTTCGGTCCGGCTCGGGTCGGCAGGTGTTCTATGGTGAAACAGCCGCCTGCCATACCCCAGGTACCGGTCAGCTGGAACGACATGCTCACCGGGCGGCGGCGTCAGGAATCTCTCATGACAAAGCCACTTTCTGAGCAGAAGGTCGTCATCGTCGGGGCGTCGAGCGGCATCGGCCGGGCCACCGCGCTCGAGTCCGCCCGCCGCGGCGCGACTGTCACGGTCGCCGCCCGGACGGTCTCGGCCCTCGATTCCCTCGTCGAGGAGATCACCGGCCAGGGCGGCACCGCGTTTGCCGTGCCCACCGATGTCGCCGACCCGGCCCAGGTGCGAGCCCTCGGCGAGCTGGCCGAGGCGCGGTTCGGCCGGATCGACACCTGGGTCAACGCGGCCGCGGTCGCGGTGCTGGGTCGCATCGAGGACATCTCCGACGAGGAGTTCGACCGGGTGATGCGGGTCAATTTCCTCGGGCAGGTGTATGGCGTGCATGTCGCGCTGCCTGCCCTGCGCCGGGCCGGCGGCGGGGTGATCATCGGCATCTCCTCGGTCGAGGGCATTCGCGCGGTACCGCTGCACGGCCCCTACACCGCCAGCAAGTGGGCGCTGCGAGGGCTCTACGACGCTCTGCGGATGGAACTGGCCCAGGAGGGCTCTCCGATCGCGGTCACCACCATCCTGCCGGCCGCGATCGACACGCCCTTCTTCGAGCACAGCCGGAGCAAGCTGGGCTCGATGCCCAAGCCACCGCCACCGCTGTACGCCCCCGAACTCGTCGCCGAGGCCATCGTGCGGGCAGCCGAGCACCCCACTCGCGAGGTCCCGGTCGGCGGCGCCGCGGTCGGGTTCTACATGGGCCAGCGGGTGTCGCCCGCGCTGACCGACGCGCTGATGTCGATCCGGCGGCTGGGCAAGGAGACCATGCGCTCGGATCGGCCCGACAACGGCCGCGACAACGTCGACGCGCCGATGGAGGGTCTGGGGCAGGTGCACGGCAACTACCCCGGTCACATCCTGCGGCACAGCGTGATCACCAGCCTGCTGGCCCGCACCCCTCGTCCGGGTGAGTTGCTGACCAGCGTCGTCAACCGGCTGCACTCGGCGGAGTCGGGCGGCAAACCGGCGGGCTCGGCGAACACCTCGGCGGACGCGGACGAACCGGCAGGTACGGCCAACGGGTCAGGCGGTGCTCAGTCCAGCGCTGTGCGCACCGAGTAGAGCTCGGGAAAGAACGTCCGGTCCAGCGCCTTGCGTAGGAAGGACGCTCCGCTGGAGCCGCCGGTGCCGGTCTTGTTGCCGATCATCCGCACGACTGTCTTGAGGTGCCGGAAGCGCCAGAACTGGAAGGCGTCCTCGACGTCAACCAGTGCCTCGCAGGTCTCGTAGGCGCTCCAGAACTCAGCCGGCGCGTCGTAGATGACCTTGAAGGTGTCGACGAGTCCGGGTGTGAAGGTGTGCGCCTCGGTGACGTCGCGCTCGGTCACCGAGGCGGGGATCGGGTGACCCTGCCGGACCAGGTAGGCCAGGAACTCGTCGTACAACGTGGGTGCGTTCAGCAGTTCGGTGAGCACGGCGTGGGCGGCCGGGTCCTGCTCGAACATCTGCAGCATGCCGGCGTTCTTGTTGCCGAGGGTGAACTCCACCGCGCGGTACTGGAAGGACTGAAAGCCTGACGAGCTGGCCAGCGAGTCGCGGAAACCGAGGTATTCACTGGGAGTCAGCGTCGCCAGGATCGCCCATTGGTCGGTCAGGGTGTGCAGGATGTTCTTGACCCTGGCCAGCCGCTTCAGGGCCAGCCCGACGTCGTCGACGCGCAGCCCGTCGCGGGCGCCGACCAGCTCGTGCAGCAGCAGCTTCAGCCACAGCTCACTGGTCTGGTGCTGGATGATGAACAGCAGTTCGTCATGTGCGACGGGGCGCGATCTCGGATGCTGGGCGCTCAGCAGCTCGTCGAGGTGCAGGTAGTCGCCGTAGGACATCTCCTCGCGGAAGTCCAGCCGGATGCCGGCCTCGATGCCGTGGGCCGGCTGGTCCTCGACCCGCTGGCCACCGGCCGCCGGGCCGCCTGCTCCAGCGACGACTGCCGAGCCGTCCTCGGTCATTCAGGCCACCTCTGTCGCTTGGGCGAAGGTCTTGAACGAAACCCCACCATAACATCGGCCGGGTGAGCGGGACCGGCGTCGGACGGCGGTGACGGCTCAGGATTCAGCGGCCCAGGACAGCTCGGTGCCGCGCTGGGCACGGCGCGCGAGGATGCCTATCGAGTCATCGACGATCCTCGCGAGGTCATAGACGATCGGGGTGTTGCGGGCGTCGTAGGTGATGCGCTCGGCGACCAGCACCGGCCGGCCGGCCGGCTTGTTGACCGCTGCTGCCAGCGAGGCCGGCAGCGCCCCGGCGCGCAGGCTCTCGGTGGCCCGCACGATCGCCAGCTGGCAGCGCTGTTCCAGGGAGCGGTACAACGAGGCGACCTCGAAGTCGACGCCCACCAGCGCCTCGGACCAGGGCAGCGGGACCCAGGAGACCTGGTGGACGGCCGGCCGCCGACCGATCCGGCGCAGCCGCTCCAGCCGCAGGGCCGGCTCGCCCCGGGTCCGGGCCAATGCTCGGGCGGCAGCGGCCGACAGCGCTCGCTGCCGGCTGCTCAGGACCACGGTCACCAGCTCGACCCCCTGCATCCGCAGGTCTTCGGCCAGGCTGTTCAGCGAGCGCAGGTCCAGCGTCGCAACCGGTGTGACGAACGTTCCGCGGCCGGGCAGTTGGGCGATCAGGCCGTCGGCCTCGAGCACGCTCAACGCCTGCCGGAAGGTCATCAGGGTGACGCCGTACTCCTTGCTCAGCACGGCTTGGGAGGGCAGCGGCTCACCGGGCTTGAACTCGCCCCGCCCGATCCGGGCAGCCAGATCCTGGCCGATCTGACGGTATTTCGCGATCCCTGCCCTGGGCACCCCGGCGTCCTTCCTGTTCTCGCGGCTGCGCCGCGGCGAGGTCACCCTAGTACCGGGCCAACCGATCCGCAGCGCTTGACGTGCTCTACTTTCTCCATGACTCTTCTAGAAGGCTGGCTGACCGCGAGCTGGTAAAGTGGCTGCCGAAGCCAGCTCGGCAACAACCAGCGGTAGAGATTTCGGTGATAGATCATGGGCAATTCGCCCGAGAAGGACGTTGACGCCCCGGCGGCGTCGCGGCAGCCCGGCTCCTCGACGCTGCTGGCGGCCGATCGGTCGGCGATGGCCGACCCGGGCGCGCTCGGCCGGTTCGGGGACTTCGGCGGCCGTTACGTGCCCGAGGCGCTGATCCCGGCCTGCGAGGAGCTCGAGGCCGCCTACCGCGAGGCGCGCGAGGACCCGAGCTTCGAACGCACGCTCAGCCAGACGCTGGAGGTCTACGCCGGGCGTCCGACGCCGGTGACACCGGCGACCAGGCTGTCACAGGAGCTGGGCATCAACCTGCTGCTCAAGCGCGAGGACCTCGCCCACACCGGCTCGCACAAGATCAACAACGTGATCGGCCAGGCCCTGCTGGCGCAGCGGATGGGCAAGCGGCGGCTGCTGGCCGAGACCGGCGCGGGCCAGCACGGCGTTGCCACCGCCACCGCCGGCGCGCTGCTCGGCCTGGACGTCACGGTGTACATGGGCGAGGTGGACACCGAGCGCCAGCAGCTCAACGTGTTCCGGATGGAGCTGCTGGGCGCCCAGGTCATCCCGGTGACCAGCGGCAGCCGCACCCTGAAGGACGCCTGCAGCGAGGCGCTGCGGCAGTGGGTGTCGCAGGTGGACGAGGCCTACTACTGCCTGGGCTCGGTGATGGGCCCCCATCCCTACCCCTGGATGGTCCGGGAGTTCCAGAGCGTGATCGGAACCGAGGCCCGCCGTCAGTGCGCCGGGCTGCTGCGCCGAGGCGTGCCCGACGTCGTGGTGGCGTGCGTGGGCGGCGGCTCGAACGCCGCCGGGACCTTCGCCGGCTTCGTCGACACCTCGGCCCGAATGGTGGGTGTCGAGGCAGCCGGCGGGGCGGCCATGACCGACGGCTCGCCGGGGATCCTGCACGGTTTCTACTCCCAGGTGCTGCAGGACTCCGATGGCCAGGTCACCGAGGCGCATTCGATCTCGGCCGGCCTGGACTACCCGGGGGTGGGCCCCGAACACGCCAGCCTCGGCAGGTCAGGCCGGGTGGAGTACACCAGCGCCACCGATGAGCAGGTGGTCGAAGCGGTGGTCACGCTGGCCCGCATGGAAGGCATCCTGGCCGCACTGGAGTCCGCTCACGCGCTGGCATGGATCATCAAGGCGGCCCGGTCGGGTGATCTGGCCGCCGGCTCGACAGTGCTGATGACCCTGTCCGGTCGGGGCGACAAGGACGCCGGCCAGCTGATGACGTTGCTGGCATGAGCGGGCCGGGCGCGGCGATGGGTTCGGTGGAGCAGTTCCTGCGGCGCCGTCGCGAGGCCGGCGGCAAGTCCCTGGTGCCGTTCGTGACCGCCGGGATCACCGCCGACTGGACGGCCTACCTGCGGGCTTGCGCCGACAACGGCGCCGACGCCATCGAGATCGGATTGCCGTTCTCCGATCCGATGCTGGACGGCCCGGTCATCCAGGCCGCCTCCGGGCAGGCGCTGGGACGCGGCGCGCGGACCGCCGAGCTGCTCGACGAGGTGGGCGCCCTGGACGTCGGGACGCCGCTGATCGTGATGACCTACAGCAATATCGTGCGCCGCCACGGCGACCAGGCGTTCTGCCACAAGCTGTCGGCCGCGGGCATCTCGGGGCTGATAGTGCCCGACACCCCGGTCGATGAGGTCGAGCCGTTGCTGTCGGCATCCCTGGACGCCGGGGTCGAGCTGATCCTGCTGGTCGCCCCGTCCACCAGGGCGCACCGGGTCAGCCGGATCGCCGAACTGAGCAGGGGATTCGTCTATGCCGTGAGCAACATGGGAGTGACCGGACTTCGGGACGCGGTCTCGGACACCGTGGGACCCACGGTGGATTCCATCCGCCGGCAGACCAGCCTGCCGGTGCTGGTCGGGTTCGGCATCTCCTCGCCTGCCCAGGCGGTGCAGGTCAGCCGGCACGCCGACGGTGTGGTGGTGGCCTCGGCGCTGATGCGCGACGTGCTGGCCGGCGCCTCCGCGCGCGAGTTGGGCGACACCGTGGCCGGGTACCGTTCGGCGCTGGACAGCACCGACTGGGACGCCCCAGCCGCTCCGGCCGGCGCCGTCGAGTCCGGGCGCTAGCCCGCGGGCGGCGGCCTGCGCAGCGCTGCTCAGCCGGCCGGATCGAGTACCAGCAGCCGGCCGGCCACCAGGTCCTCGGAGATGAGCTGGCCGATCACCTGCTCCTGGCTCCGGGCGTTCTGCCAGCGGTGATCCGAGCCGTGCCGGCGCTCGATCACCGCCTCGACCCGGTCGGCCGCCGCCTGCCACTCCGGCTCCGGGTCGGCGAAGTCGGCCAGCTCGGCGTGCTCGAGGACCGCAAGGCCGACGCCGGCCAGCAAGGCGTCCAACTCCTCGGCAGTCAGAAAGTGGTTGCCCTCCGGTTGCTCGGGCAGCCGGGCCACCGTGCGCAAGAAGACCAGCAGGCCCACCCGCGCCCCGGGCCGGCTGACCCGCCGCAGCTCAGCCAGCAGGCCGGCCTGGTCCCGCACGGTGCACAGCACGCCGAGGCTCCAGACCGCGTCGAACACCCCTGTCGCGAAAGGCAACCGGTCACCGGCAGCCACCACCACCGGACGGCCGAACAGCCGGGCCGATGCGCGGCAGGCATGGATCATCGGCTCGGCGAGCACCGGCGCCACCTGATACCGCCGCGCGACGAGCTCGGCAGGGCCGCCCACCCCGGCGCCGCAGTCGAGCAGGCGGGTTCCCGGCTGCAGCCGCAACCTGCCGGCCAGCCACTCCAGGGCCGCCGGGCTGCCGCTGCCCCGGCAGGCAGCCGGTATCGCGTGATCTGATCCCAGCTCGGCGACCGCCTCGGCCGTCCAGGCAGCCATGGTGTCGAATTCGTCGGTCATCGGATCGGCTTCGGTCATAACCGGGACCGTATTCGACGTCCGATCTCGGCTTTCACCTCGGCGGCATAGAGCTCGCCACGGTCAGAGGCCAGGCCCGAGAGGTTGACGCCGCCGACGCCCTCGATCGCGAGCAGCTGACCCGCCTCGGCCACCGCCGCCTCGATACCGGCCGCGACCGGGTCAGCGGCGCCGAGCACCCGTGCCACCGGTTCCGGATCCAACCGCAGGCCGGGGAAGTTTCGCAGGACCTGGGCCGAGCGCGGATCGGTGTACACCGCGACCCCGGCGATGAGCGGAATGGTGACACCGCCTTCCCGGCAGGCTCGGACGAAGGGCGCCAACTCGGCGGCGCTGCCGGCATGGTTGAGAAACGCCAGCTGGGCACCGGCGCGCTGCTTCTGCAGCAACCGCGCCGGCCGCAGTGGCCGGGGCGGGGCATCGGGAGCCTCGGCCACCGCGACCGGAACCCCCACCGTCGCGGCCAGCCCCGCCAGCCGGGTGCCGTCGAGGTCGAACACCTGGGTGACGCCCGGTCGGACGCCCTCGGCCCGGCCGTCGCCGGTCACGCACAGCACCCCGTCGGCGCCGGCGATCCGCAGCCCTATCAGCTCCTGTTCCAGAACCAGCCGGTTGCGGTCCCGGCAGGTGAGGGTCAGCCATCCGACGCCGCCGGCCTGCCGGATCAGGGCCGCCATCAGGGTCGGCGGGAAGTCCGGGCGATTCTGGTGCTCCCCGACCAGCAGCGCGTCACACGAGCCGGCCAGCACGCCTGTGATTCGCGCCACCGCACCGGCGTCATAAGCCGGCAGCGTCAGATCCGTGATCACCACCGGACCCGACCGGGTGGCCTCCAGCAGAGCGCTGGCCGGCTGGTTCTCGATCACCGGCTCGGCCCAGTCCGGCACGGTCGGCTTCTCGGTGAACGGGCACCGGTGGGCGGCCATCTCACACGACAGATCCGCGCGCACTCCACCGCACGGTCCGAAAACCATGTGCTTGGGGCAGGCCGGTTCTCTCGTCAGCGACGGGAGCGGCCCCGGTTCGGCGGGCACCGAAGGATCATGACATGTCGCGCGACTGCCGGGGCCACCCGATCTCGCGGAAGCCGCCGGGCAATCGCGAAGGTGCTGTGGCTTGGCGCTGTCCCCAATCATGGGACTCGGGCAGCAGCTGAGGCGCGGCTGATCAACTGTGACGCAGTCCGGAACTGCCCCGAGCCGCTGAGCGATCCGACCACGAGCCGAGGAGGGTGTCCGTGACGCGAGGACACCTGGGTGAGCGTGCGCCGGTGCTCGGCTCGGCGTCTCGGCCCATGACCTGACAAGCGCGAGTGCTCCGGTGGATGCGGTACCGGCCGGCTGGCTGCCGGCTCGGTACCGCATCGTCGTGAGCGACCATCTTTCACATATCGGGCACGCCAGGTCAGACCGGGTTTGCCTGTCGGCAGCAGGGCGAAGTCACGTTGCTCAACCGCGTTCGGCAGAGAGTCGCGGAAGTGGCCAGTCTGGGGAAGGGGTGTGCCCGCACGATTCGGCTCTGCCGAGGTTTATTCCCTGAAAGCAGCCGGTGTCGGTCACTCCGTTCCGGTTGACGTGCCAGGTGAAAAGTGTTCTGATTTCGGCCGTAAGGGTGCCGTGAGGCGGACTGAGACACGCCGCACCATTTGTGACCCGTAGGCGCTGTCCGATCCAACGCTCCCTATCCATCCACAAGGAGATCCCATGTCGTTCGATACAGATTCACCCCCTGCGCCCGCAGGCAAGCCGGCCAACCGGCGCTGGGGCCGCACCGCCATCGGGGCGCTCGTCGCCGCCTCGGCCCTGCTGGTCAGCGGCGCCGTCGCCGATGCCGGTGGCGCGTCGAAGAACCCGAACAAGAGCCAGGCTGCCCTGGCCAAGGCCAAGCACGGCAAAGCGCTGGGTCAGGTCAAGTTCAGCCTGGCCGAGTTCAACAACACCTTCAGCCAGGGAATGGTCCCGGTCGAGGGCGTCAACCTGCACTACGTCAAGGGTGGCAAGGGTCCTGCGCTGGTGCTGCTGCACGGCTGGCCCGAGACGTCCTGGGCCTGGCACAAGGTGATGCCCGAGCTCGCCAAGACCCACACCGTGATCGCCTTCAACCTGCCCGGCCTGGGTAAGTCGAGCATCCCGGCCGACGGGTATGACGCGGCGCACACCGCCCGCCGGATTCACCAGGGCGTTCAGGCGCTGGGTTACGACAAGATCCAGCTCATGGGGCACGACCTCGGCGCGCTGGTGGCCTACCCCTATGCCAAGCAGTTCCCGAACAGCGTGAGCCGGATGGCGGTGCTCGAGACGCCGCTGAACGGATTCGGCCTGGAGAGCGTCTACGGCCTGAGCTTCCACTTCGGCCTGAACGGCGCGGCCAAGCCCATCCCGGAGAACATCGTCGACGATGGGGATGTCTCGACCTACCTCGGCATGTTGTTCAACGACAGCCGGCACCCTGAGGGGATCGACAAGGAGGTCTACTACCGGGCCTACAGCAGCGACGCTCGCCGCTCCGCCGGTTACGAGTACTACCGGGCCTTCCCCGCGAACGCCCAGTACAACCAGGCCAACGCCTCACCGCAGGTCACCCTGCCGGTGATGGCGATGGGCGCGCAGTATGTCTTCGGACCGGGCGTCGCCGCCTCGTTCCGGGCAGTGGCGAGTGACGTCCGTGAGGTCGTGGCACCGGATTCGGGTCACTTCATCCCCGAAGAGGTTCCGGCCTTCCTGATCGCGTGCGCCGGATACTTCTTCGGTGAGCCGTCGGTGACGCCGCCGGCAGAACTGGCCAACTGCAAGGCCTGAGCCAGGCCGGTAGACGCAGGTTTGCTAGCTGAAGACTGATAGACCGCGAGAGGGTGGCGAGGCGCAAGCCTCGCCACCCTCTCTCGGCGTGGTGACCTTGCCTCAATCAGGCCGGCTCACTGGTGGTCAACCCAGCAGCCCATCACGATGGTGGCCATCTGGTAGGCGAGGTCGGTACGCCGTTGTTGCTGCGGGCCGAACACTGGCGGCAACGCGGTGGTGTCCACCCGCAACGTCATGTTGTCCTTCAGCACCACCGCGGTTCCGGTCTTGGTCGCATAGGCCTGCTCGCCCACCCCCAGCAAGGGACCGGTGTCACCCAGCTTGGCGCGCAGCGCTTGGAAGTAGTCACGAGCGGCCGGCTTGCTGGCTGACTCCTTGACAGACAGCACCATCTTGCCCATCGGCAGCGTGTAGGTGCAGGTGTAGAGCTGGTCCTGCCAGCTGGTGCTGGTCGGGGCGGGCGCGCTCAGTTTCAGCACCGTCCTTACGGTGTCGGGGACGCGCCCGGAGCACACCATCTTCGCGGCCGCCGAGGGCTCGCTGCCGGCTGTCGGCTGAGCTGACTTCGCCGGGTGGCTATGGCCCGCCATCGTCTCGCCGGCAGCCATCGTGTGGCTGTGGCCCGTCGCCGCCGGCTGACCGGGCGCCTTCGACATGCCGGCCGCCTGCTGCCCCGCCGCCACCGACGACGCCGCGCCGGCCGGGGCCGGCGTGCCGGAGTCCTTGCCCGTCGAGCAGCCGGTTGCCGCGAGCGCGAGGGCGCTCAGGCCGAGGGCCAGTTGCCGTGTCTTCATGGGGATGCTCGTTTCTTGGCGAGGATGGGCGATGGTCTAGGCCGGTCGGCTGGACACCAGGGTGGCGAAGGCGACGACGTTGCTTTCATAGGCGCCGGAACTGGGATCGAACTTGCCGCCGCAGGTGATCAGGCGCAGTTGAGCGCTGTCGGTGTTGCCGTACACCTCGAGGGTCGGGAACTTGTCCTTGCGATAGGACACCACCCGGTCGGTCCGGAACACCGCGACCGTGTTGTCCGAACGGGTGACGGTCAGGGTGTCGCCGGGGCGCAGCGCGCCGAGCTTGAAGAAGACTCCCGGGCCGTGCTCGGCGGAGTCCAGGTGGCCGAGCAGGACCGAGGGTCCGAGCTGCCCAGGGGTGGGGGAGTGCTTGTACCAACCGGCGGGGGCGTTCTTGGCCAGTGGCGGGACCTGCATCGTCTGGTCGGGATTGAGCCCCAGCTGCAGCAGATCCGAGCTGACCTGGAGATTCGGGATGTCTAACCGGACGGGTGCCGACCTGGGTAACAACGGACCCTTGGTGCTGGGCTTGGCAGGCTTGGCCAGGCCAGTGGACGGTGCCGGCGTGCCGCTGGACTTCGTTCCAGAGCGGGAGGGCGCAGGTGGCACCGCCGGAATCGAGGGCGTTGAGCTCGGGGAGATGGAACTGGCCACGGCCGCAGCTGGTGGTGGCTGGGGCGCCTGCCGTTGGCTGCGCAGGCCGACCAGCAGCGCGATCACCCCGGCCGCTACCAGCACGATCGCCGCGGCGGCAGCAAGCTGCCTGCCGCGGCGACCGTTGTGCGCTTTCTCAGACATCAGATACGCACCAGCTGTGCTCGATCAGCTCTCGGACGCGGTCCGGCGACGCATCGCCAACACACCGGCACCCAAGCCGGCCGCGAGAAGAGCCCCCCCGAAACCGAGCACTGCCTGGTTCTCCACACCTGAGGTGCTGCCGCCGCCGGTGTCAACACCACCGCCGGGCATCGAGCCCATCTGAGAGGCGGCCAGGGTTCCACACAGCGCCGGCGAGGTGGCGGCCAGCGGCAGCGACGGGACCAGGTCGCTCTTGGCGGCTTGAGCCTTCTCACTGAGAGTCTCGGGGTCCAGACCGTGAACCACGACGACCGCCGTGCCGTCCTTCAAGGACGCCATCGTCTTGTCGTCCAGCGTGAAGGTGCGCTCGTAGTTGTACGAGCCGCCCGAGGGAGCGACAGTCAGCGTGGTGCCGGCCGCCGGGCTGGTGTCACCGGAGGTGGACAGCGTGGTGCCGATCGGGCCGTAGCTGGGAGCGCCCTCGGTGGTGCTGACGACGTCATCGCCGTCCTTGTCGGCGTCCTGGGTCGGGCACTCGCCCCTGGCGCCGATGTGGATGTGCTGCACGTGCGGGTAGGGGTTGCCACCGAACGTCTCGGCCAGGCCGGAAACGGTCTGGGTGACGGTCGCCTCCGAGCCGTTCAGCGAGAGCGTCAGGTTGCCTGAGGCCGAGGAGTTGTTGATGGCGTTCAGCTGAGCTTGGTAGGAGTGGCCGTCGGCGGCTGACGCCGCGCCTGGCATTGCCAGGGCTGCCGCGCCCAGCGCGACAGTCGGGGCCAACAGGAGCAGGGACTTCTTCATACGATTTCCTCCGGGCGCCAGCCAGGCGGAGTTGCCTGGCAATGGGTAGGACGTGTCAGTGATTCGCCACCCTCGACGAGGCGGATTGCCTCACGAGCAAAAATCCGATGAGAGCGGTGACGGTGGCGATTGCCTCGGCCACTGCGGTGACGGTTTTCTTGAAGTACCACAGCGGCTCGTACATGGCTGGCATCGGCCCGAACGCAGGCACCTGGTAATAGCGGTAGAGCAGGACGGCGCCAAGTCCGCCGGCAGCTATCAGTAGTGCCGCTGCGTATGCCTTCCAGCTGCCGCTGACCAGCACCCACAGCGCCGCGAGGATGGCAGCCGCCGCTTCGATCCGGAACAGGTTGCCCTGACCGATCCCTGCTGGTGCGGCGAGCTGATAATTTGCGGCCAGTTGCAGGTGAATCACCGCCTCAATGATCAGCGCGGCCCCGGTCCCCGCGCGTAACCCGATACCGGTCAGCTTTGAGCCGTTGCGAACCGAGGGATAGACGGTCACTTGACGATCAGCACACCGGTCATGTTCGAGTGGAAAATGCAAGAGAACGGGTAGCTGCCAGGTGTGGTCGGCGCTTTGAAGCTGGTGTTGCCGTCACCGTCTACCTCGACGTCGAATGCGTCGGCGTTGTCTGCTGTGACAGTGTGCTTCTCGCCATCCTTGTTCTCCACCGTGATCATCGCGCCCGGGCTGACCGATGCCGGCACGCTGTAGTCGAACTTGTCGATGGTGATGACGGCCGCCTGTGCGGCCGGCTGCGACGACATGCTGGCGGCTGATGACGAGGTGGCCGGCGACGAGGGGACGGTCGCCGAACCCATGCCGTTTCCGGCCGGCGAGGAGACACTGGATGGCACCGTGGCCTCGGTTGAGTCCGAAGACCCGCACCCGGCCAACGCGGCCGCACCGATGGTGCTGGCGAGCAGGACGCCGATCCCAACCCGCCAGGAGGCTCCGGCGCGGGTGGGTGGCCTGGCGGTCTCAAGTCGGGAATCGGTACCGGTCACGGGAGCTCCTGGGCTAGTCGCGCCAGCGCATAGGAGCGTCAGGCGTCTACCAGGTATTCGGTGACAACCCGAATTCGGATGCTCAAGGCCACGTGAGAATGAGAGGCGACCGCGGCCAGGTGCCAGCGAACCCGGTGCCAGGTGCTGCCGTGGCCCGAGGCGCCCATCGGCGACGACGGACATGCAGACAATAGTTTGCCAGTCGAAGTTTTTCGGCCTACTTTGTACCCATCGCTCAACCCCGAGCTGATCTGTCCGCAGTTGTGCGGGTATCAGGGAGTGTGAGTCATGAGCATCGACCGTCGATCGTTCCTGTTCGGGGCCAGCGGCATAGCAGCGCTCACGATCGCCGGCTGTGGTGGCGTCAGACAGCAGACGAGCCCCACTGCCAGCAGCGGCGCCGGCTCGGTGACCACCCAGGGTTTCGGCAAGCCTGACGATGTCGGCCAGGCTCGGATCGACGCGTTCAAGAAGGCGCATCCGAACATCACGGTCCGGATCAATGAGGGTGACTTCGACCCGCAGCAGTTCCTCAGCTCGGTGGCCAGCGGAAACCCGTCCGACCTGGTCTACCTGGAGCGCGGCCTGATCGGCACCTACGCCGCCAAGGGAGCGTTGCAGCCACTGGATGATCTGATCTCAGAACTGGACATCGACACCGAGCAGTACCGCGGGCCGGCGATGAGACAGGTCACCGTCGATGACAAGGTGTACGGGATCCCGGAGTTCTACAACACCCGCAACATCCTGATCAACGGCAAGGCGATGCGCGAAGCCGGCTTGAGTCCGCAGGACCTGTCCACCACCGATTGGAACAAGCTGCACGCCAACGCCGCCAAGCTCTATCAGGCCAAGGGCGCGAAGATCAGCCGGATCGGTTTCGACCCCAAGCTGCCCGAGTTCCTGCCGCTCTGGGCCAAGGCCAACGGGGCTGACCTGGTGAACTCCGACGGCTCACCCAACCTGGACGACCCCAAGACCGCCGAGGCGTTGGCCTTCGCCTACAGCCTGATCTCCGAACAGGGCGGCTGGTCGAAGTTCAAGGCCTTCCGCGACACCTGGGACATCTTCGGAGCCGGCAACGCCTTCGTCAAGAACCAGGCGGTGGCTTTCCCTTGGGAAGGCTGGTATGTGAATGTGCTGGTGCAGGCGTCGCCGAACCTGGACCTGCAGTCGGTGCCGTTCACCGACCGGCAGGGCAAGCCGATCAGCTTCTGCGACGGCAGTGCCTGGGCCTTGCCCAAGGGCGCGAAGAACGCCAAGGCCGCCGTGCAGTGGATGAAGACCATGACGGCGACCGAGACCTGGATGCAGGCCGGAGCGGCTCGCGCCGCGACCGTGGCGAAGAACAAGTCCATGTTCACCGGGCTGTGGACCGCCAACGTCGAGGCCGACCACCAGGTTCAGGACAAGTACGTCAAGCCCAGTGGCCGAGCCGGCTTCGACCAGGCAGTCAGCCATTACTACGCCTCCACCGAGACCGCCTTCGCGGTCAATTCCTCCAAGGCCGGCAGCGAGATCAAGACTGCCTGGACCGATGCCGTTAACCGGGTGCTGGCCGGTCGGCAGGCTCCGGAGCAGGCCATGAGGCAAGCCCAGTCCGAGGCGTCCAAGGCCTACTCGGCGCTCAAGTGAGACCCGATGACCAAGACGTTAACTGACAAGTCGATCGAGCGCGCCGCCCGCTCAGCGGCTGGTCGGCAGCCGGCCGGACCGCGCCGCAACTGGCGCGAGATCCGGGCCGCCTACGGCTTCCTGTCCCCGTGGATCATCGGCTTCGTGGTGTTCACCACGGCGCCGATGCTGATCAGCCTGTACCTGTCCTTCACCGACTATGACCAGATCAACGCTCCGAACTATGTCGGCACGCAGAACTACCAGCAGCTGATGTCTGATCCGAAGGTCGCGCTGGCTCTGAAGAACACCCTTATCTATGCGGTGATGTACGTGCCGGCCGCGATGGCGGTGGCGCTCGGCCTGGCGATGGTGCTCAACCGGGTGGGTCGCGCGGCCGGCTTCTTTCGCACGGTGTTCTACCTGCCGGTGATGACGCCCACCGTGGCGGCGGCCGCGCTGTTCCTGCTGCTGCTCAACGGTCAGAAGGGCTTGATCAACCGCAGCCTGATGCTGATCGGGGTGCACGGGCCGAACTGGACCACCGACAGCGCCTGGATCAAGCCGGGGCTCGCGCTGACCATGCTGTGGGGGCTGGGCGGCACCGTGGTGATCTACCTGGCTGCCTTGCAACAGGTTCCGAAGGACCTCTACGAGGCTGCCCAGCTCGATGGCGCCGGCAGCTTCAACCGGTTCCGCCGGATCACCCTGCCGATGATCAGCGGCGCGCTGTTCTTCACCATGATCGTGCTGACCATCAACTCCCTGCAGATGTTCGACCAGGCTTACACGATGTTCTTCGGGGGGCAGCAGCAGAGCACCTATGCCAACGACGCGGCGCTGTTCTACGTGATCTACCTGTTCCAGCAGGCCTTCGGCGTGTTGCACATGGGCTATGCCTCGGCGCTGGCCTGGCTCCTCTTCGGCATCATCCTGCTGATCACCGCGGTGCAGGTTCGGCTGAGCAAACGTTTCGTCTACTACGAGGGAGATCGGTGATGACCGCGACGCAACCCGTGCGCGGCGCCGGGATCGAACCCGAGCCGGCCGGTGAGCCTCTGGACGTGCCCCCGACGGCCAAGGCTCGGACCTCTGGCGGCGGCCTCAGCCTTCGGCGGTTGCCCTACCTCGCCGTTCTGCTGCTGGCCAGCGTGCTGTTCCTGTACCCGTTCCTGTGGCTCATCAGCGCCTCGCTGAAACCGAGAACCGAGGTCTTCGACAACTCGCTGCTGCCTCGGGTCTGGCGGTGGGCCAACTACTCCGACGTCTGGAGCTACGCGCCGGTCCTGCAATGGGTGACCAACAGCGTGGTCGTCGCCCTGACCGCCGCAGTTACCGTCACCATCAGCAGCGCTCTGGTGGCCTTCGGCTTCGCCTATTTCCGCTTTCCGCTGCGCAACCTGCTGTTCGGGCTGGTGCTGGCCACGATGATGCTGCCGGGCGCGGCGACCATGATTCCGGTCTACCTGATCTGGCATCGCATCGGCCTCACCGGCACCCAGGTGCCGCTGTGGGCGCAGAACCTGTTCGGCTCGGCGTTCTACATCTTCCTGCTGCGCCAGTTCTTCCTCAGCTTGCCCAGGGAATACTTCGAAGCGGCCCGGGTGGACGGCTGCAGCTTCTTCGGCCTGTTCTGGCGGATCGCGCTGCCGCTGTCACGCCCGGCCCTGGTAGTGGTGCTGGTGTTCGAGATCCAGGCCAGTTGGACGGACCTGCTGCGGCCGCTGATCTACCTGCAGGACCCCAACCTGTTCACGCTTCCGCGCGGCCTCAAGGCGGTGATCGACACCTTCGGCAACGGCGGCGAGCAGCACTGGGAGATCATCATGGCTGCCAGCCTGATCGCCACCGTCCCGCTGATCGTGCTGTTCGCCTTCGCCCAGCGCCACATCATGAACGGCATCGCCAGCCAGGGCCGAAAGGGCTGAGCCGGCGACTGCTGCCGGCAACGGGGCTCAGTCCCAGTGGCTTCCGGTCTTCGGCAGGTAGGGCTCCTCGCCGGCGGCAATCGACTCGGCGTCGAGTCGGAGCAGCGGCACGGGCGCCAGTTGGCTGAATGCCGGCCGGCGCTCGATCAGCACTTCCTGCGCCGGATCGGCCAGCAGCCGGAGAGTCTCGGGTAGCTGTTCGATGGACATCGGTCAGACCTCACGCGATTCGGCGGGATCGTCACCGGACGGCCCGGCCTCGCCCTGATCGGCATCACCGGCCGAGAGGGGGGTGGAGCTGTCCAGATCATCGAAACTCTGCCCGGCGCCGGCCACCATCGGGTACTCGGTGGCCGGCTCGCCGTCGGTGGAAGGTGGGACGGGCGGGATCTGCTCGTTCATCGGATCCTCCTGGCAGGGCCTTCTCAGACCAGGTTTCCGAGGCCGCCGCCACCGCCGAGCTTGCCCAGCAGGTCCTGGGGGTTCAGGCCGAACTTCGCCAGCAGGCCGCCCTGCTGCTCGGTGTCGACCTGGTCCGGCAATTCCTGCTCAGCCTGGTCGGCCTGCGGGTGGCCCTGCTCACGCAGCAGTTGGATGATCTGGTTCTTGTCGATGTTCATGATGAGTCCCCTCGTCGGGATGTGTGCGGCCAGCAGCGAGTACCGCGGGCGATGGGTATGCCGGAAGCGGATGTCTTTGCCTCGGCCCACGACCTGGGCGGGCAGCTGGTGGCTCAGCTAGGCACAGGCGATTACGCACCTGGCACCATCGACGCTAGGCGCTGGGGCCCGGCGTCCGCAACTGTTCGCCGGCTTCGGACATTATCCAACCTGGGCCACACATCCGGTGGCCCAGGCCGGACCGGGCTACAGGATGGGGTTGCCGCCGGTGACCGCGATCCGGGCGCCGGAGACGTAGCTGCCCTCGTCCGAGGCCAGCAGGACGTAGACGGGCGCCAACTCGACCGGCTGCCCGGCGCGGCCCAGAGGCACCTGGCTGCCGAACTGGCTCACCTTCTCAGGCGGCATGGTGGCCGGGATCAACGGCGTCCAGACCGGTCCGGGCGCCACGCTGTTGGCCCGGATGCCCCGCTCACCCAGCAGCTGGGCGAGGCTGGCGCAGAAGTTCGCGATCGCCGCCTTGGTGGCCGCGTACGGCGCCAGCGTCGGCGAGGGCATGTCGGAGTTCACCGACGAGCTGCCGATGATGCTGGAGCCCGGCTTCATGTGCGGCACGGCCGCCTTGCACAGGTGGAACATCGCCGAGACGTTGGTGGCGAAGGTGTAGTCCCATTCGTCGTCCGGGATCTCCTCCAGCGTCTCATGCGTCATCTGGAAGGCGGCATTGCTGACCAGCACATCGATTCGGCCGAACTCGCTCATCGCCTTGGCGATGATGTCGCGGCAGTGCTGCGGCTGGGACAGATCCCCCTTCATCAGGACGGCCTTGCGACCCGCCTCCTCGACGAAGTGGGCGGTCTCCTTGGCATCGGAGTCCTCGCTCAGGTAGGAGATGAGGACGTCGGCGCCCTCGCGGGCGTAGGCGATGGCCACCGCGCGGCCGATCCCGCTGTCGGCGCCGGTGATCACGGCCGCCTTGCCGGTGAGGCGGCCGGAGCCGCGGTAGCTTTCCTCCCCGCAATCGGGCCGCGGGGTCATCTCCGACTGGACGCCTGGGGTTTCTTGCTGCTGCTCGGGCTGGTTCATCGGGAGTTTCCTCTTTCGTTGATGAAGGATCTTTGGAACGTGGCCGGGTATGACGTCACTGGCGCGATTAGCTGTCACTCGCAGCCCCGGACCCAGCACAGCTCGCCGGGCGCGACGGACCCGCCGTGCGAAGCTGGCGTGCCACCGGTGGATGGGGGCGTCACCGGCCGTGGCCAGGACGACTCAAGGGCTGCTGTCCAGCCGAAATTCGACCATAGCACCGGCCGGCGACTCCGAGGACGGACGATCGGCGGTGGACGCTGGATAGCGCGGCCGGGTAGCTTCGAAACCGGTTGGACCCGCAGCTGTCCCTCAGCACACCCCTCAAGGCGTGCCGGATCCGATCGAGGCGCGATGACCGACCCGTTACCCGCCGGCGCGGCCGCTGCCGTCTCCGGAACCGCCGGCTCGCTGCTGTTCATCGGCACCGCCACCACGCTGATCCGCTATGGCGAGCTCACGCTGCTCACCGACCCGAACTTCCTGCATCAGGGCCAGCGGGCCTACCTGGGCTACGGGCTGACCGCCAAACGGCTGACCGCACCCGCGCTGACTCCTGAGCAGTTGCCGGAGCTGGACCTCATCGTGCTGTCGCACCTGCACGGTGACCACTGGGATCGGCAGGCTCAGCGGGGCCTGGACCGCCAGCTGCCCGTCATCACCACGCCGCACGCCTCCAAGCGATTGCAGTTGCGCGGCTTCACCCGCGCCACCGGCCTGCGCACCTGGGGCAGTACCGAGTTGGTCAAGGGCGACACCCGGTTGCGCGTCACCTCGATGCCCGGCCGGCACGCGCCCGGGCTGCTGCGGCGGGTGCTGCCGCCGGTGATGGGCAGCCTGCTGGAGTTTGGCTCGCTGTCGCGACCGGTCGAGCTGCGGATGTACCTGACCGGCGACACCCTGTTCGTCGATGACCTGCGTGAGATACCGGTGCGCTACCCGGCCATCGACGCCGCGGTGCTGCACCTGGGGGGCACCACGTTGCCGGGCGGCCTGATGGTCACCATGGACGCCATCCAGGGAGCGGACCTGCTGGAGCTGATCAAGCCCGGCCTGGCGATCCCGGTGCACTACGACGACTACCGGCTGTTCAAGTCACCGCTGGCCGACTTTCGCGCCGAGGTCAACCGGCGCGGACTCGGGGGCCTGGTGCGCTACGTCGAGCGCGGTGAGACCGTGACGTTGACCGGCCCGGCCGCCGGTTAGACCCGGCTGGTCAGCGAGCGCCGCTGGTCGCCGGCGCCGCGGTAGAGCCGGTTCATCAGCAGCTGCGAGGCCTTGCGCCGGCCGCCGCCGAGCAGGCCGTCGCGGGCCAGCGCGGCCCGGGCGGCGTTGGAGCCGGGGCCGCCGTGCACGCCACCGCCCGGGTGGGCCGACGAGCCGCTGAGGAACAGCCGGTCGACCGGGGTGCTGGCGCCGCCCATGCCCGGCACCGGCCGGAACACCAGCTGCTGGTGCAACTGCGCCGTGCCGCCGTTGACCGCGCCGTGCACCAGCGAGGGATTGGCCTGCTCCAGCCGTCCGGGTGACTGGACGTAGCGGCCCAGGATCAGCCCGGCGAACCCCGGCGCGTGCCGCTCGACGCACGCCTCGACCCGCTCGACATGCTCGGCGATGACCTCGTCGCTGAAGTCCACGCCGGCCGGCAGGTGGGTGTAGGCCCAAGCCGATTCGGTGCCCTCGGGGGAGCGGCTCGGATCGGCGGTGGTCATCTGGCCGAACAGCACGAACGGCTGCCGGGGCACCTGCCGGGTGGCCAGGTCCGCGGCGTACCGGGTGAGGCCGTCCAGGTCGACGCCCAGGTGGACGGTCCCGGCGCCCCGGGCGCCAGCCGCCGTCCATCCCACCTTGGACCGCAACGCCCAGTCGATCTTGACGGTGGGGCTGTCCCACTGGAAGTTGTCGAGGTCGGCGACGAAGCCGGCCGGCAGGTGCCGCTCGCCCACCAGTGATCGGTACAGGGTCGGAGCCGGCACGTCGGCCAGCACCGCGCGCCGGGCCCGGATCCGCTCGCCGGTGGCCAGCCGGACGCCGACCGCGACGCCGGCCTGCACCTCGATCGATTCCACCGGGCTGGCCAGCCGGACGGCCCCGCCGCGGGCCGCGAGCCGGGCCGCCATCGACTCGGTCAGCTTGCCGGCGCCTCCGATCGGAACCGGAAACCCGTAGCTCTGCCCCAGCATCGCCAGCAGCCAGCCGTAGATGGCGCTGCCGGCGCCCTCAGGCGGCAGGTCGGCGTGCAGGGCGTTGCCCGCCAGCAGGATCGGCGCGCCCGCTCCACCGAAGCGCTCCTCACCCAGCCGGCGGACCGGCAGCAGCGCGAGCCTGGCCATCCGCAGCGCCTCCGCACTGCCCAGCCCCGCCAGCAACCGGCAGGCCGGGCCGAGTGCGGGTAACGGGGTGAACAGGGCGTCGATCAGCGGTTGCCGGATGCGCTCCCACTGCTGGGCCATCGCCTGCCAGGCGGCCCCGTCACCGGCCGCGAACTCCTCGACCGACGCCGCGGTCTGGTCCAGGTCGCGGGACAGCACCGCGCACCGGTCGTCGGGAAAGACGTGGGCCAGCACGCTGGGCGAGTGCGTCCAGTGCAGGCCGTACCGGTCCAGCGCCAGCTCTCGCAGCACCGGCGAAGCCGCTGACAGCGGGTAGAACGCGCTGAACAGGTCGGAAAGGTAGCCGGGGCTGGTCACCTCGGCCGACCTCACCGCGCCGCCCAGGTGCGGGGTCGCCTCGCAGACCACGACGTCCCAGCCCTGGTCTGCGAGCAGGTTCGCCGCCACCAGCCCGTTGTGGCCCGCGCCGATCACCACCGCGTCCGGAGCGTCGTCGGAGCGGGTTCCGGCTGAGCGCTGAGCCTGACTGGTGGGCCGCATGGACTCGACCGTACCGCGTGCCGGCGTGATTAACTGGCTGCATCCCGCTGAGCAGCAGCGAGCACCGTGCCCTACCGGCCGGAGGCTGCCCGCTCGCCCGAGCTTCGCCGCTCGTCACCGCTGGCAAAGGGCTGCTTCCGTCGCCGCCAACGAGCAGGAGAAGTCGTGAAAGCCCTTACCTGGCAGGGAAATCAGAACGTTCAAGTGATCGACGTGCCCGATCCGCGGATCCTGGAGCCCACCGACGCGATCGTGCGGGTCACCTCGACGGCGATCTGCGGCTCGGACCTGCACCTGTACGGCGTGCTCGGCCCGTACCTCAAGGCGGGGGACGTGCTGGGCCACGAGGCGATGGGCATCGTCGAGGAGGTCGGCTCGGACATCAGCAACCTGGCGCCGGGGGACCGGGTGGTGGTGCCGTTCAACATCTCGTGCGGCTTCTGCTGGATGTGCTCGCGCGAGCTGTACTCCCAGTGCGAGACAACCCAGGTGCGGTCGCAGGGCAAGGGCGCCGCGCTGTTCGGCTACACCTCGCTGTACGGCTCGGTGCCCGGCGGCCAGGCCGAGTACCTGCGGGTTCCGCAGGCGCAGTTCGGTCCCATCAAGGTCCCGCACGGCACGCCGGACGAGCAGTTCCTGTTCCTGTCCGACATCCTGCCCACCGCATGGCAGGCAGTGGTCTATGCCGACGTGCAACCGGGCAGCACGGTGGCCGTGCTCGGGCTGGGGCCGGTCGGCCAGTTCGCGGTCCGGATCGCCAAACACCTCGGCGCGGAAAGGGTGATCGGGGTGGACACGGTTGCGGAGCGGTTGGCACTGGCCGTCCGCTACGGCGCCGAACCGCTGGACTTCGCCAAGGTGGACGACGTCGCCGAGAGCTTGATCGAGATGGTCTCGGGGCGCGGCCCGGACGCGGTGATCGACGCGGTGGGAATGGAGGCGCACGGCAACCGGCCGGTCGCGCTGGCGCAGAAGGTCACCGGGCTGCTGCCCGACGCCATCGCCCAGCGGATCACCGACAAGTTCGCGGTGGACCGGATGGATGCCCTGCATGCCGCGCTGAAGGGCGTCCGGCGCGGTGGCACGGTGTCGATCAGCGGTGTCTACGGCGGCGAGGTGGACCCGATGCCGATGATGGAGATGTTCGACCGGCAGGTCCAGGTGCGGATGGGCCAGGCGAACGTGCGTCGCTGGAGCGATCAGGCGCTGGCGGCGGCGATGGATCCCCAGGATCCACTGGGCGTTCTCGACCTGGTCACCCACCGGCTGCCGCTGGCCGAGGCGCCCTCGGCCTATGAGATGTTCCGCAACAAGGACGACGGCTGCATCAAGGTGGTGCTGAAGCCGTGACAGCTGGTTCCTCCGGTCCGGAAATCGTGGTGGTGACCGGTGCCTCCAGCGGCATCGGGCTGTCCACCGCCCGGGCGTTCGCGGCTCGCGGCGCCCAACTGGTGCTTGCCTCGCGCAGCGCCGACCGGCTGGCCGTGGTGGCCGCGCAGTGCCTGGCAGACGGCGCGGCCGGCGCCCAGGTGGTGGTCACCGACGTCGTGCAGGAGCGGTCGGCGCAGAACCTGATCGACACCGCGGTCGCGACGCACGGCCGGGTGGACGTGGTGGTGCACTCCGCCACGGTGATGGCCTACGGCACCATCGAGGAGCTACCCTCCGAGATCTTCACCGCGGTGGTGGACACCGCCATTCAGGGCACCTTCTTCGTGGCCCGCGCGACGCTGGCGGCGTTCCGGTCCCAACACCGCGGCCACCTGGTGGTGGTGAACTCGCTGCTCGGCGCCATCGCCGCCCCGCAGATGGGGGCCTACGTGGTGGGCAAGTGGGGGCAGGCCGGGCTGCTTCGGGTGCTGCAGTTGGAGACCCGCGACGAACCGGAGATCCTGGTCAGCTCGGTGTCTCCAGGCGGCGTCAACACCCCGATCTACTCCCAGGCGGCCAACGTCACCGGCCGCTCGGCCCGCCCGCCGCTGCCGGTGGACTCGCCGGAGAAGGTCGCCCGGGCGGTGCTGAGCTGCGTGGACCGGCGCCGCGCCAGGGTCTCGGTCGGACCGGCGAATCCGCTGATCGTGGCGGGTTTCCGGTTGGCGCCCAGGATCTATGACGCGCTGGTGACACCGTTGCTGCACCTGGCCTCGCTGACCCGGCGTCCGCCGACGCAGCCCTCGACCGGCAACGTGCTGCAGCCGCTGCCCGACGGTGAGGCCGAGCACGGCCAGTGGCCCGGGGCGCTGGGCATTCCGCGCCACTGATCCGAGACATACCGCTGATTCAGCAGAGAAGTCCGCTTCCTCCCGAGTCAGCCGCGTATCGTTGTTGTGTCCTGATAACGCACCCTCGATACGAGCGCACAGCCACCCGGAGAAGGCATCCCCATGACAGAGGTTCCACCAGGGTTGCCTCAGCTGGCCGAGGACGCCTTGACGTTGCTGGGAGCGGCGGCCGTGGCGGTGTGGCGTTCCGACGGTGACGGCGTTCCGGACACTCTCGCGCTGGCCGGACGCAATGCCGCGGCGCTGGTCGTCGGCCCCGAGGGGTCGATGGAGTCCGCGCGGGCCCGGAGCCGCTGGCGCCGTCGCGAGCAGGCCGGCCCGGGTGAGCCGGAGACCCACCCGATCACCGGTCGCGCCGGTCAGCAGCTCGGCTGGTTGGGTTTCGAACGTGGGCCGGCCACCGGCTCCGGCCGGTCCGGTGAGACAGCGCTGCGGCTGGTGCTGGCCCATGCCGGGGCGCTGCTGGAAACCGCCGGGCTGGCAACCCGGCTGAGCGTTCAGGAGGAGAAGCTGGCCCAGCGCCTGGACCAGCTGCGGGCCGCCGACCAGGCACTGCGGATCGTCTTCGAGGAATCGGTGGTGGGCATGGCGATGATCAGCCTCGATCCGGAGGACGCCGGTCGCTACCTGCGGGTCAACGACGCGCTGTGCCGGCTCACCGGCTACCCCCGCGAGCAGTTGCTGGCCCGCCCGTTCGAGGAGCTGACCCTGCCCGAGGATCGTGGCCTGACCGCCTCGGCCATGCGCCGGGCGATGGCGGGCCGGCGCACGCCGTTCCGGGCCGAGAAGCGTTTCTATCGCGCCGATGGCAGCGTCTGCTGGGTGCGGGCCACCGCGACGCCGCTCTTCGACGACGACGACCGGCCCCTGTACGCGCTGGAGCAGGTCGAGGACCTGAGCCGGCGCGATGACCGCGAGGTCGAACTCGCCACCCGACTTGACCCGCTCACCGGACTGTTGAACTCGGCCGCGCTCGACCAGGGCCTGATCGAGACCGTGCAACGCGCGCACCGCACCGGCACCGGCTGCGCCGTCCTGCTCGCCGAACTCGACGGCTGGGACGAGCTGGTCGCCGGCCAGGACGAGCCCGGCGGGCTTGCCGATCAGCTGCAGCTGGCGCTGGCCCAGCGGTTGCAAACCACCCTGCGCGGCAGTGACGTGATCAGCAGGGTGGGCGCCAACCAGTTCGTCATCATCACCGAAGAGGTGGGCCCGGAACAGGTCCAGGCGGTGGCCCGGCGGCTGGAACAGGCCCTGGCCACCCCCGAGGCGATCGCCGGCCGGGAGTTCTCGATGTCGGCCAACCTGGGCCTGTCGGTGCTCACCGGTGACCCGGGCGACGACGCCGGTCAGAGCGCGACGCTGCTGGCCCAGGCACGAGCCGCGCTGGTGCAGGCCAGGGCCGCCGGCGGCGGCTCGCACGTGCTGTACCTCAGCGACGGCGCTCAGCCGGCGAGCATCACCTCTCGCACCCTGTACGCCCATCCGGAGTGGCAGGGCAGATCCCGACGGTGAGAAACCGGGCCGGCCTGGCAAAGGTCGGGCGATTGTGTTCAGCCCCGGGGTTGGACGGCCGATAGGAGTCCCGACGCCCCACAGGGAGGACCTGCCTTCATGCCGCGAGACTCGGCCCGGTCTCTTCGCGCCGCGGTGGTCGCGGTGGGTGCCCTGGGCGCGCTGTCCCTGTCGGTGCCCGCCTCGCTCTGGATGGCTCCCGGTGGGGTGTTCCCCGTCCTGCGACCGGTCGATCACAGCGTCCAGTTGCGTGGCCTCGACGGCGGGGGACGCCAGCTTTCCAGTCCGGCGCGGTTGCGACCCGGTTCCAGCACCGAGATCGTGGTGACCGGGTTCAGCGCCGCCGAGCCGGTCCTGCTGCGCCACTCGACAGGCGCGAGCGCCGTTCCCGGTGGCCGGGCCGATGAGCACGGTGTCTTTCGCTACCGTCTCACGGTGCCGATGACCATGTCCGGCACCCAGTCGTTGACGGTGCTCGGCAGCCCCGATCGGGCCGGCCGGCAGCTGGGCAACTCGCCACGGGCAGTGGTGTTCCAGTTCGTCGTCAGCGTCGATCAGGCCGGCTGAGCCGGAGGCCCGACCTCGGTGAAGCAGCAGGTCGCGGTGGCGCCGGTGCTCATGTTCACCGTGCCGTCAGGATCCCGGCTGCCGCGCACGAACATCCCGCCATAGCCTCGATGCGCCATGAAGGCGCCCCAGGTCAAGGTCCAGTCCTCCGTGCCCGAGTCGGTCGGGAACTTCTCGGCGACCGGGTGGATCCGCCGCTGCAGGATGAAAGACCGATCCATCGCCTCGGCCAGGCAGGCCCGCCAGTCAGCGGGCTGGGTCAGCCAGCCCGCGACGATCCCGATGCCGCCGTGCATCAGGGTCGGCTTGATGATCAGCTCGCGCTGGTTGGCCAGCGCGTAGTCGACGAGGTCGACGCTGGCCCCGGACACCGTCACCGGACCGGAGCGCACCATCCGGGTCCACGGCAGGATCCGATCCAGGATGGCCAGCGTCTCGGCGGGGTAGCGCTGCCGGTTCGCCTCGTCGGACAGCAGCGCCAGCGCCCCCTTGCTGCCGTACAGGTCGGCATCCATCGGCGAGAAGATGGTGACCTCACCACGCTCGGCGGCGCGCAGCACCGGTTCGATGAGGGCCGGGCCCGCCTCGTCGAGCAGGTCTTCCATCAGGAACAGCCGGTACACCACGTCGATCGCGACATCGTCGAGCCAGACCCGGCCCTCGGCATAGCGCAGCTGTCCGATGTGGCACGGATGAGCTTCGATGCCGAACCTGGCGTAGTCCTCGACGTTCCTGCGCAGCCGCGGTTCCAGGGTCTTGTAGCTCTCCGGCCAGTCGGCCAGCGCGACCGCCGGCGTGCTGCCGGTCGGCACCTTGCACTCGGTGAACAGCGTGTGCACCAGCTCCACCATCGGATCCACATAACCGAGCTGGTGCTCTCGGATGAAGTCGCCGATGAACGGCTGCCGCATCATCTCCCGGTTCAGGATCGCGCAGTCCAGGCCGCCGAGGGCCGCGCCCCAGTTGATCTCCAGCAGCCGGAAACCCGAGTCGTCGCGGTAGAAATCGGCTCGACCCATCCGCGAGGGGACGCTGCCGCTCCCGCGCAGGATGATGTCGGCCTGCGTCTCGGTGGCCCCGACCGCGCGGGCGAAGGCGGCCATGTCACCGCCGAACAGCCGGTCGGGCAGTCCGGTCAGCGCCACGTGCAGCTGCTCGAGGTCGCTGCTCAGCCGGCTGATGGCCGCATGGTCGAGAAAGGCCGGCCGGCTCAGCGAGCGGCCCATGAAACCGGTGTCGACGGTGCTGGGCCGGACACCGTCGAGGATCTCACCGGCCCGCACTGCACTGGCGGCAAAGCCGGACAGGTACTGCTCGGTCAGCGACGCGCCGCTCATGGTGGGTCCGTCCTGTTCGGATGGTGGCCGGGCTCGCAGCCCGGCGTGGCTGGTCACTTCTCACCGGCCAGCGGGGCCAGGTTCTTCGGGTTGGCCGGCTCGGCCGGCTCGGCCGGCTTGGTGAGCGCAACCGGCTTGGTGAGCGCAACCGGCTTGGTGAGCTCGACCGGCTCGATCGGCTCGGCGGCTCGGGCCGTCTCAGCCGCCGCCAGCCGGGCGGCGATGATGGCGTCAGGTTCACGCATGCCCAGCAGCGCCAGCCACAGCCCGAGGATGCTTGCCAGCGCACACCAGATCCAGAGCTGGGAGCCGACTGCCTGGTAGACCGCGACGCCCAGCGCCGGGCCGACCGCCGCGCCGAGGTTGAACATGGTTTGCATCGAGGCGATGTAGCGTCCGCGTAACTGGTCCGGCGCGACCCGGCCGGGATAGGAGGACATCGTCGGCCCGGCCGTGATCTCGGCGATCGTCCAGATCAGGGTGCCGGCCAGGAACACCCACAACCCCCACGGCAGCGCGTACATCAACTGGCCGACCGCCAGCAGCCCGAAGCCGATGCTGACGATCAACTTCAGCCGCAGTCGCTGGGTGACCTTGGTCAGCAGCAGCTCACAGGTGATCACGATGAATCCGTTCAGCGAGATCGCCACGCTGTACCAGAGCATGGCCAGGCCGGCGTCCTTCATCGCCAGGGGCAGCGTGCTGACGTACTGGATGTAGACGGTGACGTTGACGAAGGTGGCCAGCAGGAACAGGGCGTAGCGCCGGTCTGCCAGCACCGCCCGGTAGCCACTGGCCCGCCGGATGGCGGCGTCGGACTGGCGGGGATGCATGGGTCGCTTGGGCAGGGTCAGGAAGGCGATCACGGCGTACAGCACGGCGGTGATCGCATCGGCCCAGAACAGCGCCTCATAGGACACCGAGATCAGCAGCGCGCCCAGCAGCGGCGCGGCGGTGGTGCCGACATTGATGGCCAGCCGGTACACCGCGAAGATCATCACCTGCCGGTGCGGGGGAGTCAGCTCCGACAGCATCGCCGCGGCTGCCGGCCGGTAGAAGCGACTGACCAGGCCCACCAGCGTCACAGCGGTCAGCAGCACCGGGTAGTTGCGCACGTACAGCACCACGATCAGCAGCACGGCAGAGCCTGCCATCGAGGCGAAGGTCGCCGACCGCGGCCCGAGCCGGTCCGAGAAGGCCCCGCCCACCAGGACTCCCAGGAAGCAACCGGCGCCATAGCAGCCCAGGGCCACCCCGGCCTGCACCTGGCTGAAGCCGCGCTCGGTCAGGAACAGCACCAGGAACGTCTGGATGAACCCACCCAGCTGGTTGATCAGGACGCCGGCCAGCATCGCCCGGACCGGCACCGAGGACTCGCGCAGCGTGATCCACACGCCGGCGTCGTCCTTCGGCGCGGCCGCCTTGACACCGGTCATCTGATCGGCTCGCGCCACCGGCGCTGACCGGCCGCGGCGGCTGGTCGGCTGCGGAGGAAGGGGGCGCTCGACATCGGCAGCGGGGTCTCCTTGATGAGCAGCTAGCGGTTCGACGATCGAGAATGCGGTGTGATTACAGCAGATACAGTTCACGTCGAACAGCGCCAGCAGGCGTGCGGGTTGCTACTGTTCGACCCAACTGATGCCGGGGGAGGAAAGACCATGGCGGTCACCGCCGAGCAGGTTCGCCGGGTCGCGATGAGCCTGCCGCGCACCACCGAAGGCCTGGTGCGCGACCACGTCAAGTTCCGGGTTGGTCGGATCGTCTACGTCTCCCTGTCTCCCGATGAGTCCACGATGGGTTTCGGGTATCCCCGGGAACAGCGGGACGCGTTGATCGCGGCCGAGCCGGCGAAGTTCATGATGCCCCGCAAATCCGATCAGCGATACCAGTGGGTGGTGGCCCGGACCAGCGAGATCGGGCCGGTTGAGATGGCTGAACTGGTCCTGGACGCATGGTGCATAGTCGTGTCGAGGAAGGCCGCGACGGATTACCTGGCCACGCTACCCACCGATTGGCCCAGAACCTTCAGCTAGGTGACCCCCACGTCGGCCGCAGTCATCTTTTCTGGTGTCGTCCGGCGATCATTCTGCCGCTCCATCGGCTTCCTCGACGTGTGACGGTATAACGCGCACCCGTATTAAGTCGAGGGATTGACAATGCTTCGAGTGGGGTCCTAGCATCCGCGATGCCGACTAGCAGATTGTCGGCTGCGGCCCATCTGATTTCAAGATCGGAGGCGTTCAAGAAACGAGACCGAATTGCACGGTTTCGTATCTGACAGCGCTTGCGAAGGTAGTCGACACGTTTGCCGGTGCAATCATTTCTGCCCGTCGACGACATCGAAAATACGGGGAGTGCTGGCGTGGCCGTGCGGTCGCGTTCTTTTCCGTCACTTCAGCTATTTCTCGACGTTAATAGTGCCTGACTTGCCGGCTCAGAACCGCCAGAACTCCTCGAGAGGAAGATGTCCATGTCCATAGTCGGCAAACGATCTTTTAGATTAGCCGCATCGGTGATCGCCATGGGAGCGGTCGCGTTCGCCAGCCCGGCCACCGCGTCCACCGTTATCGGCGCCGAGCACGGCAAAGTAGTGATCCCGGCGTCGTGGGGTAAGAAAGCGCCGGTCATAGATGTCAACATCACCAGCGCCGGGTTCGACCTGCCGGATGCGGTGCATGCGGGCTTCGTGACCTTCCGGGTCACCTCGCCTGATGCCGGGGGCCACGCGTTCGCGGGTCTTACGGTGAACGAGGGGTCCACGCTGGATCAGGTGATGTCCGACTTCCAGCTCGGCCTGTCTTCGGTGGCCGCGACGCGCGCTGAAGGCCATCGCAACCTGCTCGCCCACGCCACCCTGGTCGGCGGCGTGCTGACCACCCCGGAGACGGCGATCTCGATCACCATTCCGATGGAGGCCGGCACCTACTACTTCTTCGACCAGAACCAGATCGGTGCGCCCGGATCGGCGGCGCCACCCACGCACGAGCTGAAGGTGCACGGGAACGCGAAGTGGGAAGGCATGCCCGAGTTCAGCACGGTCATCGGCACGAGTGCGAGTGAGGGCCACCACGGCATGCCGGTCTTCCATGCGCCGGACAGCATGCCCGCCAGCGGCAGCACCTTGATCTACAACGACTCCGACCAGCTGCACGAGGCGCTCTGGCGCACGGTCAAGGAGGGCACCACCAACGCCGACCTCGACCTGTACTACTACCAGCTCAACAACAACCTGCCGCGCACGAACAATCCGTTCACAGGCCCGGTGCGTGGCGTGCAGGCCTTGTCACCCGGGCGGTTCGTGGTGGCGCAGATGGATCTGCCGCCGGGGTTGAACGCGCTGCTCTGCTTCGTTCCCGACAGCACCACCGGCGCCTCGCACTCCCGCATGGGTATGCGCCAGATCGTCAACCTGACCTGACCTGAGCAGGCTGATAGGGCATCTCGTTCGGCGCTAGGTGGTTCAGCAGCGAGCCAGTTCGCGCGATAGGCCCTGCGACGGGCGCCGCGGCAACCAGCCGCGGCGCCCGTCGCTGTCGTTTCACCCCGCCACTCCTCTGGTGAGGTCAATGCTGGTGGGCCGATTCTGGCGACGCGCCGGCGAATGCTGCAGTCAAAATGCGTGACCCGGTGTCACGTGATGGTGACTGGATTTCTAGGGCCCGAGCTACGAAGTGGGGCAGTCACAGGCAGCTGGGTGCCTGCGGCACGGGCGTCGAACTCTGTGCCAACGTGTGATTTGCCGATGGGGCATGATCTGGCATATGTGCGGATCGACAGGGCGCGGAATGCTAACTGGTTAAGCCTATTGACGAGCAAGATAGTAGGTGTATTGTCGCATCACCGCAGGCTGCCAGGCCTAAGCCCCAGGCTTCATTGGGAGGCTTTTCCGTCGATACGGATCCGCGCTTCGCAGTCGTGTCCGACTGTGAAACATTCAAGCAAGGGTGGTTATTGCGTTGGATCATCAAGAGGTCGAGCTTCTCGCGATTGGCGCCGGACCGTCCAACCTGGCTCTGGCGATAGCCATCGAAGAAATGGCTCCCGCCGACTTCGCCAGCAAGACGTTAATCATCGAGCAACATGAGAATATTGTCTGGCAGCGCGGAATGATGCTTCCCTGGACGCAGAGCCAGGTCTCGTTCCTCAAAGACCTTGTGACGATGCGCAATCCGTGCAGTCGGTTCTCCTTCGTGAATTTTCTGCACTCGACCGGCACGCTGCATGACTTCATCAACATGGCCAGCTTCCTGCCGTTCCGGCTGGAGATCTCCAACTACCTCCAGTGGGTCGCCCAGTCCCTGTCCAGGGTGCAGGTCCAGTACGGCCGCCGCTGCGAGACGATCGAAGCGATCAGGTCGAGCGATGACGTGATCACCGGGTGGTTGGTGCGACTCACCGACGGATCGGCGATCGCCGCCCGCAACCTGGTGATCGGCGTCGGCCGGGATGCCCATATCCCAGAGGCTTTCCGGGATCTGCCACGAGAGCGGGTCATCCACAGCACCGAGTACTCATCCCGGATCGCGCACCTGGATCCTGACGCGCCGCACCGGATCGCGGTGGTCGGCGCGGCGCAGAGCGCCGCCGAGATGCTGTGGGAGACGCACCAGCGGATGCCGGCTGCTGAATGCTCCATGATCATGCGATCGATCGGGCTGGACTACTACCAGACCAGCAAGTTCACCAACGAGAAATACTTTCCGTCCTTCACCGACTCCTTCTATGCGGCCCGCCCGGAGGCGCGGCAGCGGGTGCTGCAGGAGATGCGGCGCACCAACTACGCCGGCGTGACCCCCGAGCTGCTGAACACCATCTACCGCCAGATGTACCTCGAGCGGCTCACCGGGACGCAGCGGCTGCGCATGGTGACCGCCGTTGACGTCAACCACGCTCGGATGGACGGTGACGAGGTCGTGCTCGGCCTGGCCGATCGGATCGGCGAGTTGAACGACGAGCTGCGCTGCGACGTCGTGATGCTGGGAACCGGTTTCGAGCGCAGCCTGCCCGCGCTGGTGCGCCAGATCGCCGGTCTGGTCGGTGTCGAGCAGTTCCTGGTGAGCCGCTCGTACCGGATGATCATGCCGCCTGCGGTGACCGCGAACTGCTACCTGCAGGGGATCAATGAGGAGAGCCACGGGATCGCGGACTCGTTGATCAGCGTTCTCGCCATCCGCGCGGGCGAAATCGTCCACGACCTGCTCGCGAGCCGGCCTACGGAGCAGCCGCTGGCCAGTGCGGCCGCGGTCGCGGTCTGAATCGACCCCGTACCACCCAACCAACTCCCAACCCTCGCTGGAGCGTCCATGGAAATCCGTAGTCTCGACCGCGACAACCTGTGCGCCGAGTACGGGGTGCTGACCCAGCGGCTGCTGCCCTGGCCGCAGCTGAACACGCCGTTCGAAGGCGCCTGGGCGATTCTGGAACCAGGCGCGAGCACGACGCCGCACGCGCATCACGAGTTCGAGATCTTCATCGCCGCCTCCGGCACGGCGACGATCTCCTCCGACGGCAAGCTGAGCCCGTTCGTGGCCGGCGACACCGCCTACCTGCCGCCAGGTGAGACCCATCAGATCGTCAACGTCGGTGACGAGGACTTCAGGATGTACAGCGTGTGGTGGGACCCGCAGATGACCGAGCGCTACCAGTCCGTCATCTCCGCACGCTAGCGGCCGGTCGATGGCACCGAAGGAACGTCCATGAAACTCCTGGCAATCGAGGCGCAGCAATATGGCGCCTACTACCTGCCTCGCTACCGGCAGGTGGATGAGTACGGCGGCAATCTGCACCTGCTGCAGGGTGTCGGTGAGCCTGACTACTGGCCTGCTCCGCGCTACCGGGTGATTGACTCCGCCGAGGTCAAGGACATCGTGGCGGCAGCGCTCGACTGGCATGCCGAGCAGGACTTCGACGGTGTGCTGACCTTCAGCGAGTCCTCGGTGACGACCGTGGCGCTGGTCGCCGAAGCTCTCGGGCTGCCCAGCATCGGGCTGGAAGCAGCCCTGAACAGCCGCAACAAGCTGCGGATGCGGCAGGCCCACGAGCGTGGCGGAGTGCCGCACCCGCGATTCCGGTTCGTCACCGATCTGCAGGCGGCCTTGGACGCGGCAGCTGAATTCGGCTATCCGGTGGTGCTGAAGCCAACCCTGGGGGCAGCCAGTTTCTTCGTGTTCCGGGTCGACAGCCCCCAGGAGTTGGAACAGCGCTACCAGGACGCCGCCGAAGGCATCGATGGGATCGTGACCTACCAGTTGGAGCCCGAAGGAGTCGACTGCGGGCCGCACGGCCTGCTGGTCGAATCGTTCCTGGATGGTCGGGAATACCTGTTCGAGGCGGTGATCTGGGACGACGAGGTCTTTCTCGGTTCGATCGTCGACCGGGCCACCGTGGAGGGCGCGACCTTCGACGACGACGTCCACGTGGCGCCCACGACCCTGACCGGCGATCAACTCGCTGAGATCAAGCAGGTCATCACCGCCGCGGCGCTCGCCCATGGCCTGCACCGCAGCGTCATGCACGCCGAGATCCGGTTCCACCGCGACAAGCCCTATCTGGTGGAGATCGCGGTCCGGCCAGGGGGCGGTGGCCTGGACATGGTGGCGCGGGTGACCGCTGGCTACTGCCCGATCCTCGCCACCATGGACGTGGCTCGCGGTATCCGGCCGCAGGTGGGGGACTACCGCCCGACCGGGGTCCACATGATGGGCACCTGCCTGATCTGCCAGGCCGGCGAGCTGGAGTACGTCTCGGTCCCCGCGGAGGTCAGCGAGTCCGATCGGACGCTGCTGGCCCGGATCACCGCGCATCCGGGCGCGATCATCCAGCGCCCGCCGGACGGCAACAACATCCTGGGCTTCCTGGTGGTCACCGGCGACAGCGCGGACGAGGTCAAGCAGACCTTGGAGGACTACGCCTCCAAGATCGAGGTAAAGCTGGTCGGCCAACCGGCGACCATGACAGATACGCCGTGGAGCGACTCGAGAAGTCGAGACCTCGCGTCGAGCATCGCCCCGTCATCCTAGGAGGTTGCGCATGCGACACAACGATGTGCCGATGCAAACCAAGCGCTATCTGATGTGCCCGCCGACCTACTTCGACGTGACCTATCGGATCAATCCCTGGATGAACCCGAGCAAGCCCGTCGACACCGCGCTGGCCACAGCGCAGTGGGAGCGACTGACCGAGGTCTATCGGGATCTCGGTCACGTGGTCGAGCTGATCGAACCGGTCGAGGGGTTGCCCGACATGGTCTTCGCCGCCAACGGCGCGACAGTGCTGGACGGCCGGTTCCTGATCGCCAAGTACCGCTACTCCCAGCGCACCGCTGAGGCGCCGGCCTACCGGGACTGGTTGGTGGCCGATGGCCTCGTTCAGGTCGAGCAGCCCGAATACATCAACGAGGGCCAGGGGGATTACCTCTATGACGGCCAGCGGATGCTGGCCGGAACCGGCTTTCGGACCGATCGGCTGTCGCACGGCCAGGTGCAGGAGATCTTCGGTTGCCCGGTGGTGAGCCTGACGCTGGTAGATCCGCGGTTCTACCACCTCGACACCGCCTTGGCGGTGCTCGGCGCCGGCCAGGTGATGTACTTCCCGGCCGCCTTCTCGCCCGGCAGCCAACTGGTCCTGCGCAGGCTGTACCCCGGCGCGATTCACGCCGGTCTGGCCGACGCGCTGGCCTTCGGACTCAACGCGCTGTCCGACGGTTACAACGTAGTGCTGCCGCAGACGGCCACCGGGCTCATCCAGCTGCTGCGCGAACGGGGTTACAACCCCATCGGGGTGGATACCTCCGAGCTGCTCAAGGCCGGCGGGGCGGTCAAGTGCTGCACCCTTGAGCTCCTGGATGACCGTGTCCCGAGCTCTGATCTGGCGAGGCCGTCAAGCACCGCGCGGCTCGACATCGAACTCTCCCAGATGTCCACCCACTCTCTTGAACTGGAGTCGCCTCGATGACCGAGCGTTCCACCGGCATGACAGTCATCGTGATCCCCCAGCCGACCCTCAACGGGCCGCTGCACGTGGGGCACCTCTCCGGGCCCTTCCTGGCCGCCGACATAGCCTCGCGGGCGGCGCGCGGCCGCGGCGAGCGGGTGTTCGCCCTCGCCGGCGTGGACGTGCACCCGAACTTCGTGATGACCAAGGCGGAGAACCTCGGCGTCGATGTCCACGAGCTGGTCGCCGACTACCGCTCGCAGATCAAGGTCGCCTTCGAACTGGCCCGGATCGGCTACGACGTCTTTCTCGATCCCGAGCAACCGGCGTTCGAGCAAGCGATCAACTCCATGCTGAACCAGATGCTGGTCAACGGCAGCCTGGAGATGCGCGAGATGGTGCTGCACCAGTGTTCAGACTGCGGCCGGACACTGCATCACGCTTACGTGGTAGGCAAGTGCCCCAGCTGCGGCAGTGGCGCCAACGGGCTGTCCTGCGAGCCCTGCGGCGGATTCACCTCGGCCAGCACTCTCATCCACCCCAGCTGCGCCAGGTGCGGCGGTGATCCCAAGGCGATGGTGGCAGAAGTCGCGGTGTTACGCCTGGAGAATCACCGGGAGCAGCTGATCGCTGAGTGGACCCGGGCGGAACTGCCTGGCCGGGTCCGGTCGGTGATCGGCCAGTACCTCAACTCACCGCTACCGGACTACCCCGTCGCCTATCCCACCGATTGGGGTATCGAGGGCACCGGCGCGCTTTCTGGTTTACGGATCGACTTTCCCGCCGAGCTGGGCCTGAGCTACCTCTACGGTCCGGCCCATACCGTGAACCCGCAAGCCGACGGCCTCGCCGAGTGGGTGCGCACCTGGGAGGAGCAGTTCGACGGGCTCTGGCACTTCAACGGCATTGACAACGCCTTCTACTTCGCGGTCCTGTACCCGGCCATCTTCGCGGCGGCCGGGGTGGCCGAGCCCAAGATGCAGGGAGCCACGGTGAACGAGCTGTTCCTGCTGGAGGGCTTGAAGTTCTCCAGCAGTCGCAACCACGCACTGTGGGCCAATGAGTTCCTGGCGGCCGAAGACCCCGAGCTGGTAAGGCTGTTCCTGTCCTGGCACCGCCCGGATCGTTACGAGACGAACTTCACCGACGAAGCTTTCAGAGCCTTCAGCGAATACGTCCGGCCGTTGCTGGACGGGACGTTCACCGGCGCCGGCCTGCCTGCTGAGCTGGCGGCAGGTGAGTTGGAGAGAGCCGAGCAGTCCTTGCGACTGGCCAACTTCGACACCGCGCTAGCCCTGCGTTGCCTGCTGGGATCCCTGAGCGCCGGTCATGGCGCCGACTCGGTCGCGCTGGCCGCATTGACCGGACGTGACGGCACGGCCCGCTAGCCCGCGCCGCGCGGGTGGGTCGCGGCATAGCTAGTCACCTAGATATCACGGAAAGTAAAGGAGAAACCCACTCACAGATCATTTCGGGGCATTGCGGAAGAAGACCTTACCCTTGTAGCCTTCAACGACATCCCGCCGGTGATTTTCAGCCATTGGCAGTGGATTTCGAGCTTTCATCACAGTGATTGCTTCACCTTTTATTTCATGACGTTCACGGTGCGCTGTTCGCGGACCGCCGTCAGGCCAGCATTCGGGAGCTTCGGTGGACACAGACTCACTTTCTCGGGACGAAGCCGCCATTCCCCTGTGGAACGGCGCGTACGAGCCCGCGTTGAACGGGCACTCCAACCTGTGGGGTGATCCGCCGGTTCCCTATGCCGAGACCGCCGCGGCGCTGTTCAAGCAGAACTCTGCCTCGGTGATACTCGATCTGCCTTGCGGTGACGGGCGAAACCTGCCGCCACTGGCCGCCGGGGCTCCGATCCTGCTGGGCGGTGACACCTCGGCCAACGCGATGGCGATCGCCCGGACGGTGACCGACAAGGCCGGCGTCGGTGACAGGGTCGTGTTCGTCGAGGTCGACGCGTTCGCCACCGGATTTCTCGACGACTCGCTCGACGGCATCTTCTGCTGGGACCTGCTCGGGCACCTGACCAACCCCGAGGACGCGCTTCGCGAGCTCCACCGGGTACTGGCGCCGGGCGGCAGCCTGATCGCCAACATGTGGACGATGAACGACTGCCAGGTGTCGGATCCGAACATCCGCGAGATCGCTCCCAAGGAGTACATCGATCACTTCGACTTCTACTGCCGGTTCTTCGACGCCGACGACCTGACCAAGCTGCTGACCTCGGTCGGCATGAGCGCCGAGTCGGTCGAGGTCGCCAGCTGGTGGGAGCCACCGCATGTCGGGTACCGCGATTACGTCCACCAGCACGAGAGCCTGATCTTCAGGGTCACCAAGGCAGCGGTCTGACCGCATCGAGGGCGCTGGAGAAGGCTCCGGCGCGGGAAAGAGTGGTGGATGTCGGCACCTGTTCTCCAACGGTCACCGGCCGATGACCGCCAGCGTCAGCTGGCGAGCCTGGATGCCGGTGTCGGTCACGCGCCGGCCCATCATGGCGAGTTGCTGCAAGGCATGTTCTACGACGACGCCGGTGAGGTCCGCCGCGCGCTGGTGACGTTGCCGCAACCCGACCGGGGCACCCGGGCCGCGTTCTACCCCAGTTACAGCCACGCCGGAGTCCTCGGACCGCCCGAGCTGACCAAGGTCAGGCGGGCCGCGATGCTGACGCTCCGGCGGTTTGCCACCCACCCGGCGGCTGCCAAAGGGGGGCGGGTCGAGATCACCAGTGACGTCCCCCGTGGAATCGGAATGGGGTCCTCCACCAGTGACGTCACCGCCACCATCCGCGCGGTGGCCGACTTCCACGGAGTCGAGCTGTCCAAGGACGAGGTGGCGCGGCTCGCGGTGCTGGCCGAATGCGCCTCTGACTCCATCATGATCGATGACCGGGTGGTGCTGTTCGGCCATCGGGACGGCGTGGTGCTCGAGACTTTCGGTCACCGCCTGCCGCCGATGTTCGTGATCAGCTGCGACACCGAGCCGGGCGCCCGGGTCGACACCCTCCGGTTGCACCCGGCGGACTACGACGAGGCCGAGATCGCCGGCTTCGGGGTGCTGCGAGCGGCGCTGCGGCGCGCGGTGGCCCTGGGCGACACCGCGTTGCTGGGGCGGGTGGCGACGGCGAGCTCGCGCATCAACGAGCGTTACCTTCCCAAACCCCATCTGGAGTTCCTGCTGCGGCTGTGCCTGCGCCACGGCGGCTGCGGCATTCAGGTGGCGCACAGCGGCACCGTAGCCGGGCTGATCTTCGACGCCCTGCCTGCCGACGCCGAGAGCCGGCTGCGCCAGTGTGCCGCCGAACTCGAACTGAGCGCGGCCACCACCGGCATCTCGATCCTCGGCCTGATCGGGGTCTCGGCGACCCTGACCCACGGATCGAGCCTGAACATGGAGGTCCTGACCGGATGAGCATCCAGACCGCGTTCGAGGAGGCGACCGAGACTTATCAGGTGCCCCGGCTGATCCGGCTGGCTCCGAACCTGTACGGGGCCTGTTTCACCCTGATGAAGATGATTCCGGCCAGGTACATCCTGCGGCGGGCTGAGGCGCAGGGCCTGCTGGGTCCGGACACGGTCATCGTGGAGACGACCTCGGGCACCTTCGGGCTGGCCCTGGCCATGCAGGGCGTGCACATGAACCGCCGGGTGGTGCTGGTCAGCGACCCGGTGATCGACGAGCGGCTGTACCGGCGGCTGGTCGACCTGGGCGCGGTGGTGGACCGGGTGCCGGCCGCGGCCGGCGCCGTGCCCGGTGGCTATCAGGCCGCCAGGCTGGCCCGGCTCGCTGAGGTCAAGTCCGAGCACGAGTCGACCTTCTGCCCTGAGCAGTACTCCAATCCGGACAACCCCCGGTCCTATGCCACGGTGGCCGAGCTGTTCCTGGAGTGCCTGGGCCAGGTCGACTGCGTGGTCGGCCCGGTCGGCTCGGGCGGCTCGATGTGCGGCACGGTCAGCAACCTGCGAACCGTGCTGCCCGAGTGCCGCGCGATCGGTGTCGACACCCATTCCAGCGTGCTGTTCGGCCACGCCGACGGTCACCGCGAACTGCGCGGGCTGGGCATGAGCCTGATGCCGGCGAATCTGGATCACCGGGTCTTCGATCAGGTGCACTGGTGCTCGGCGACGGCGGCCTATGCCGCGACCCGGCAACTGCACCAGCAGCACGCCCTGTTCATGGGCCCGTCCGGTGGCGCTGCCTACCTCGCGGCCCGCTGGTGGGCCGCGGCCAACCCGAGCGCGCTCACCGTGGTGATGCTGCCCGATGAGGGTTATCGCTATCAGGACACGGTGTATGACGACAGCTGGCTGCGCAGCGCCGGTCACCTCGACGCCCCGGCGGCGGCCGAACCGGTGCGGGTGCAGGATCCGACCCGGCCCGCCGGCTCCTGGACGACCTTCGACTGGAACCGGCGCAGCTACGCCGAGGTGATGGCGGCCGCGGGGCAGGACGGTGCTCGCAGCGCCCAGGGCGCCCGGTGAACCGGAACGGGCGCCGGGGTCTGCCGTGAGCGGAACCGGTCGGCTGGTAGCCGAGATCTCACCGCGCACCCGGCAGGTGGTCTACGGCGAGCTGACGCCGGCCGAGGTGGCGGCCGAGCTCGAGCTGATGGTCCGGGTCGACCAGGCGCACCTGGCCATGCTCGCCGCCAGCGGGCTGATCTCACCGGCGGCGGCCGGCAGCCTGCTCAGCTGCATCGCCGAGCTGTCCGAGCAGGGATTCCAGCCGCTGTTCGGGCGGCCGGCGCCACGCGGTCTGTACCTGATGTATGAGGGATACCTCATCGACAAGCTCGGCCCCGACATCGGCGGCGTGCTGCATACCGGGCGTTCGCGCAACGATCTCAAGGCCTGCGTCACCACCCTGCGGTTGCGCGACTGGCTGCTGGACTTCGGCGAGCAGGCGGCCAGGGTGAAGGCAGGTCTGCTGTCGCGGGCCAGGGCCTACCGGTCGGTGGTGATGCCGATCTACACCCACTACCAGGCGGCGATGCCCGTCAGCTACGGCTATTACCTGCTGGGAGTGGCGCTGGCGGTCGAGCGCGATCTCGAGGCGCTGGCCCAGGCCGCGGCCGGACTGCGCAGCTGCCCGCTCGGCGCGGGCGCGGTCGCGGGCACCGACCTCGCGATCGACCCGGCCCTGACCGCCCGGCTGCTGGGCTTCAGTCGCGGCAACCCGCATGCGCTGGACGCGATCGCCAGCCGTGACGCCGCGCTGAGGATGCTCGGCGCGGTGAGCGGCCTGACGATCACCCTGAGCCGGCTGGCCAGTGACCTGCAGCTGTGGAGCACCGCAGAGTTCGGCTTCATCCAGTTTCCGGACCGGCTGGTCGGCGGCAGCTCGGCAATGCCGCAGAAGCGCAACGCGTTCCTGCTCGAGCACCTCAAGGCCAAGCCGGGTCAGGCGATCGGCGCCTGGACGGCGGCGGCCGGCATGATGGCCGGCGCCCCGTTCAGCAACTCCATCGAGGTCGGCACCGAGGCGATGGCCAGCATCTGGCAGGGATTGCGGGCCGGCGAGCAGGCGGTGCTGCTGAGCCAGGTGCTGATCAGCGGCGCCAGGCCGGTGCCCGAGCGGATGGCCGAGCGCGCCGAGAGCGGCTTCACGGCGGCGACGGCGATCGCGAATCGACTGGTGTCCCAAGGAATGCCATTTCGCAGCGCGCACCACCTGGTCGGTGACGCGGTGCGCCGGGCCGTCGAGGCGGGCTCCACCAAGCTGGCCGAGTTCGGGCCGCCCGGCTGGCTGGACGGCATCGGCCTGACCGACCTCGACCTGGGCGAGCTGGTCGCGTCACAGCGCTACGGCGGCGGCCCCGGTGACTTCGAGGCTCCGTTCGGCCAGGCGTGCGCGAGCTGGCAGAGCTACCGGCAGTGGCTGGGCGACTGGCGTCGAACGGTCGAGGAGTCGGCTGTCGAGCTGGACACGGCGGTGCGGTCCCTGCTGTCCCGGCCGGACGGCGCCGGATGACCGGCGGCTGGTTCGTGCTCGTCGAGAGCAACACCACCGGTTCCGGACGGCTGTTCTGCACGGTGGCGCGGGAACTGGGCATGCGGCCGGTGGTGCTGACCCGCGACCCGGACCGCTACCCCTACCTGAGCACGGACGACATCGAGTACCGGGTGCTCGACACCACCAGAATCGATGCGGTGCTCGGCGCCTGCGCGGACCTGGCGGGCGCGGTGTCGGCGGTGACCAGCAGCTCGGAGTACTCGGTGGCCACGGCCAGCGAGGCCGCCCGCGCACTGGGACTGCCGCACCCGGACCCGGCAGCGGTGCGAGCCTGCCGCGACAAGGCCGGCCAGCGACGCATCCTGCGGGCCGCGGGCCTGGCCGGTCCACGCTTCGCCGCCGCCCGCAGCTGTGCTGACGCTGTCGCCGCCGCTCACCGGATCGGCTTTCCGGTGGTGCTGAAACCGACCGCCGGCTCCGGCTCGGTGGGGGTGCGCCGCTGCGCCGATGCCGAGCAGGTTGAGGCCGCCGCGGCCGCGGTGCTCGACGCCGACCCGGCAACCCTCGGCCTGCCGCCGCAGTCAGAGGTGCTCATCGAGCAATACCTCGACGGCGCGGAGTTCTCGGTGGAGACGCTGGATGACCAGGTGGTCGGCGTGACCGGCAAGCATCTGGGTCCCGAGCCGTACTTCGTCGAGACCGGCCATGACTTTCCGGCCAGGCTGACCGCCGACCACCGGCGCCAGCTCAGTGAGGCGGCGGTGGCCGCGCTGCGCGCCCTCGGCCTGGGCTGGGGTCCGGCGCACACCGAACTGCGTTGGACCAGCGATGGAATCCGGATCATCGAGGTCAACCCGAGGCTGGCGGGCGGGATGATCCCGCGGATCGTCGAACTCGCCTGCGGCGTGGACCTGGTGCGGCACACGGTGGCCCGGGCAGCCGGCCTGCCGATGCCGGTGACGCCGGTGCGCTCGGGCGGGGCCTCGATCCGGTTCCTGTTGCCGGAGCAGGACGGGCGGCTCAGCCAGCTGGGCGGGCTGGCCGAGGCGAGCCGGCAGCCGGGGGTGCGCGACGTGGTCCTGACGGTCGAGCTCGGTCAGCAGCTCAGCGTCCGCAACTCGTTCAAGGACCGATTTGGCTACCTGATCAGCACCGGCGAGGATGGCTGGGTCTCGGCGGAGCGAGCCGAGCGCGCGATGGCGTTGATCGAGGTCGGGATCGTCCCTGCCTCGCTGGCCGGAAGAGGTATTTGACAACACGTGAAAGAGCATTCGCACGGCACTCATCGGCTGGACTGGGAGGACGCCACCCTGCGGGAGTGGGACTGCACCGTCCTGTGGTCTGATCCCGCTGACCCCGAGGCGGGCATCGTGCTGGACCGGTCGGCCTTCTATCCCGGCGGTGGCGGCCAGCCGCCCGATCACGGCGTGCTGCTGTGGGGCGGGGTGCAGACCCGGATCGTGGGCACCCGCAAGGGCGATGACCTGTACCTGCTGCCGGCCCCGCAGGACCCGGTTCCGCCGGCCGGCACCGCGGTGCACGGCGCGCTGGACGACGTCCGGCGCAGCACCCTGATGCGAACCCATTCCGGGCTGCATGTGCTGTGCGGAACGGTGTTTCGCGATTTCGGCGCCCTGGTCACCGGCGGCAACATGGAGCCCGGCGAGGCCCGGATGGACTTCAACCTGCCCGACATCCCCGCGGACTTCAAGCAGAGCCTGGAAGACGCGGTGAACGCCGAGATCGCCGCTGACCGGGCGATCGAGGTGCGGTACCTGCCACGCGAGCAGGCGCTGGCCATTCCCGACATCATCCGCACCCAGGCGGTCTTTCCGCCTGAGACTGAGGAGCTGCGGATCGTGGACATCGTCGGATTGGACGCCCAGGCCGACGGCGGCACGCACGTCGCCTCGACCCGCCAGATCGGTCGGGTGCAGGTCTACAAGGTGGAGAACAAGGGCCGGCAGAACCGCCGGGTGCGCATCCGGCTCAGCAGCTGATCCGGTTGATTCCTGATGGTGGCGAGGAGGTAGGTCATGACCGCTGAGACGTCGGTGGCCATCATCGGCTTGGGCTCGCGGGGGCTCGGCGTCCTGGAACGGCTGATCGCCCTGGCGGGGTCGGACCGGCCGGTCCGGATCGAGGTGATCGACCCGGTCGGCGACGGCGCGGGGGTGCACGCCCAGCACCAGCCGGACTACCTGCTGCTTAACACCACCTGCGCCCAGGTGTCGATGTTCCCCGATGCCTGCACAGTCGGTGACCAGGTGCGCGACCCGGGTCCCTCGCTCTATGAATGGGCAGTCGGGCGCGGCCTGCGCATCGCCGAGGACGGGTTCACGGTGGGCGCGACGGGACGGCCGATCAGGCCGACCGACTTTCTGCCGCGCCGGCTGCTCGGGCAGTACCTGCAGTGGTTTCTGGACTGCCTGCTGACCCGGCTGCCCGATCAGGTGACGGTGCGCCTGCACCAGGCCGAGGCGCTGGACCTGCACTCCGACCTCGATGGCGGGCTGCAAATCACGCTGTCCGACGGCTCCCGGCTGTCGGTCCAGCACGCCTTTCTGACCACCGGTTACACCCCGAACCTGCGGGCCGGGTCCGAGGGGCCCGGAGCTGAGAGGATCATCGCCGAGCCGTACCCGCTGCCGGAGCGGCTGGCCGCGGTGACCGGCGGGCAGGGGGTCGCGATCGGCGGCTTCGGGCTGTCGGCGATGGACGTGATGTCTTGCCTCACGGTCGGCCGGGGCGGTCGGTTCACGCCGGACGGCGACCGGTTGCGCTACCAGGCCAGCGGACGGGAACCGGAGCTGCTGTTCTACTCGCGCTCGGGCCTGCCGTGCCGGGCCCGGCCCAAGGTCGTCGAGTTCGGCGCCCGGTACCGGCCGCTGGTCTTCACCCGGGACGCCATCGACCTGGCCCGGCTGCAGCGGCAGGGCCCGCTGGATTTCGACCGGGATGTCTGGCCGTTGGTGCTGACCGAGCTGCGGATCGCGTACCGGCGCACGCAGGCCCGGTGTGCCGGTACGGCTGCTGAGGCGGCGTTGGCCGGTGAGCTCAGCCAAGCGGCGGACCTGGCGGGCGCCACCGGGATCGTGGCGGCGCTGGACGCCCTGGACGCCCGGCTCGGCCGCTTCGACCCGGTGTCGGCCCTGGACGGCTCAGCCGGGATGTCCTTGCACAGCAGCGCTTCCTACCAGCGATGGCTGTCGACAGCGGTCGGTCAGGACCTGCGCGAGGGAGTGCACGGGTTCCTGCGCAGCCCGCTGAAGGGGGCCTTGGACGTGCTGCGCGACCTGCGCGAGCAGTTTCGCTACGTCGTGGACTTCGGCGGCCTGACGCCGGCCTCGCTGGAGGAGTTCGCGGCCCGGGTCGTGCCGGTGTTCAACCGCGCGGTGGTCGGCCCGCAGTACGAGCGGCACCTGGAACTGCTGGCGTTGCTGGAGGCCGGGGTGGCCTCGGCGCCGTTCGGGCCGGCCCCGTCGGCGCGTTGGCAGCCCGGTTCGGGGCGCTGGCAGCTGACCTCGAGCCGGCTGAGCGAGCCGCACAGCCGCGAGGTGGACTGGCTGGCCGCTGCCTGGGTGGAGCCGCCGGCGGTGGACAGCTCAGCGAGCCCGTTGCTGAACTCGCTGTTCGGCAAAGGCTGGATCCGCCGGCACCAGCCGGGCAGCCGGCAGCTGGTGGGCATCGACATCGACTCGAACCAGCACCCGATCGATGTCGAGGGCCGGGCCGACCCGCGGCTGTGGGTGCTCGGCCCGCTGTGCGAGGGCGCCACTTTCTACAACCACCTCGTGCCCTCACCGGGGGGCCACTCCAGGCCGGTGCATGACGCGCACCGCTGCGTCAGCGCCCTGCTGGCCGCCGACCGGGTGCCGTACCTAGCGGTCTGAGCGGCGTTGGTGAGCCGGGCCGGCCGGTCGGCACGTCCGCGAGGTGGCACGGCAGCTACCGAGTAGCGTTGTCTTTCAGGCCGTGAGATGTCCAGCAGCGTGGTATCGGCGCGGCGTCGAAGGAGTTCTGAGATGACCGATCCCTACGATCCGTCGCTGCCTCGATCCAGTTCTGACCTCGGTGGCCCACCCGGCACCGGGCCACGCGTGACCCCACCGTCCCTCGGTGTGGACCCGGCCGCGACGGCCGGCCGCGAGCCGCTGGGCGCACCCCCCGCCGGGGCTCCGGTGTCAGGCGGTTCGGGCCATCCGGCCCCGGGTTTCAACGAGAAGGGCCACGTCCGGGCCACCAAGACCAGCGGGGTCTGGATCGGGCTGATCGCGACCGCGCTGTTCGTGATCCTGCTGATCATCTTCATCGCCCAGAACTCCCGGCGGGTCACCCTCAACTACTTCGGCTGGGAAGGCCAGTTCTCGCTCGCGCTGGCGCTGCTGCTGGCGGCGGTGCTGGGCATGCTGCTGGTCGCGATCCCCGGCACCCTGCGGATCATGCAGCTGCGCCGGTCGCTGCGCAAGAACGCCCCTGGCGGCAGGAGCCTGGGCTGATGGCGGACACGGGGGAGGACTTGCTGCAGCGGTTCGGCCGGGCGGCCCACCCGGAGCGGCGGGTGGCCAAGCAGCGCCCGCCCGGCGCCAGCGACGAGTTGGTGGCGGCGCTGGGCAAGCTGTCCGAGGCGCTGGAGGTGGTGGAGGAGGCCCGGGGGCTGCTCTACACCTTTCACCGCCGCTCGGGCACGGCCGATCGGGTCCTGCAGGAGGCGGTGCAAGCGCTGCGCGACGCCGGCGAGCACGAGACGGCGGGGCAGGTCGCCGACGTGCTGGTGGGCCGTGACGTGATCCCGGGGTGCTGGACGTTCCAGATCGTCGAGCAGTACGACGCCCAGTACTGGCAGCCGTTCCGGGCCGTCGAGGCCGACGTCCGGCAGCGGTTTGCCGGGGGCGCCGCGCACATCTATGAGGCCGAGATGAAGCACGGCGAGCAGCAGCCCGGTCAGGGCTGAGCCGCTGCGGGGATTCTCGACCTCAGCCAGCCGTCACCCATCGGGTCAGGGTGACCGGTGGGTGAAAAGTAGGGCTCGCAGACTGACGTGGTAACGGGGTCAAGCTGACAGAATGGTGCCGGGCGTTGGACCTGACAGCAGGCTCAGCCACCCATTGAGACCGCCCGGTGCAGGGGCCGGCGGCAGGACGAGCGGAGCACGCGTGGCTGAGAACCCGGTGGGGAGCACCACCGAGCAGGACGAATGCGCCACGCCTCCCGACGAGTCCGGGCCGCAGCCGCCCAAGTGGCTGCGCCCGATCCGCAACAAGGTCAGGTGCATCCCTGGCGGCGCGCTGGCCTGGCGGATCATGGTCGGCACCCTGGGCCTGGTGATCGTGGTCGTCGGGGCGGTGCTGATCCCGCTGCCGGGGCCGGGCTGGCTGATCGTGTTCGTCGGGGTCGCGGTGTGGGCCACCGAGTTCACCTGGGCCCAGCGGCTGTTGGAGTACGGGCGCGGGGTGCTGCATAAGTGGACAGAGTGGGTGAAACGCCGCTCGCTGATGACCCGGATGCTGATCGGCCTGGGCGGGCTGTTGGTGCTGGCCGGGGTGGCCGCGTTCTTCTTGATCACGGTTTTCTGAGTCGAGCGCTTACGGCTGTCCGGCGGGGTTCTGCGAGGGGGTTCTGGACTCCTGCCGGACTGCTCCGGAGCCCGCGGTGGGTGCCCTCGGGCTCCGGCGGGCGCCATGTAAGCTAGCGAGGTTCCAACCGCACCAGGTGCGGGCGATTAGCTCAGCGGGAGAGCACTGCCTTCACACGGCAGGGGTCACTGGTTCGATCCCAGTATCGCCCACCATCTACAGCCCTTGTAATCCGGTCCTCTGGCGGTTTCACGAGGTTGATCGGAGATCGCTCACAAACCCTCGGGCCGCACTGGGGCCACGAGGTAATCGCGTCGGAGCGCATCAAGGCTGCCCCCGACAGCATCGAGATCATCGTCGAAGAGGTCGGCGTAGACGTCCAGCGTGATCGCTGCTGAGGCGTGGCCCAGCATTCGCTGCAGCGCCTTGACGTTGGCGCCCGCCTTCACGGCGAGACTGGCGGCGGTGTGCCGGAGTTCGTGCGGTGTGAGCCCGGGGACGCCTGCATGGGCTGCGGCATGGTTGAACCACCCCCGCCGTGCGTTTCGGTTCCTCATCACCTGGCCGTCCGGTGAGGTGAACAGCAGATCGTCTGGGCTCTTGCTCGGGATGTAGACACTTAACTCGTCGGCCAGAAAGCCGGGGATCGGCACCCAGCGGGCCTCGTGACTCTTCGGCATGCCCCATACAAGGCCTGCGCGATCAACCTCTACGACCGCCGCCTTGACGTGCATGCGCCGCCGCGACAGGTCTACCGAATCGACTCGCATTGCAGCGATCTCAGACCACCGAAGACCGCAGTAGGCAAGCATGAAGACGGCCAGGCGGTACTGATCCCGATGGGTGAAGGATCCACGACGAGGCGCACCTGCTGGAACGGTGCCGGCCGCCACCGCCATTACCTCCACCTGCTGCACGTTGAGGTACTTCTTGCCCTTCGAGTTGGCGCGAGGTAAATCAACTCCCTTCGCCGGGTTGGCTGGCAGTCGCTTGCTCTTGACGGCCATTTGAAGCACCCCGGCGAGGATGAAGTGAATCTTGCGGACGTGTGCGCCGGACAACCCGGATGCGACCAGCTCAGCGACCCATGACTGCACGTCCTCGAATTCGACGGCCGCGAGCGGAACTTTGATCCAACGCGGCAGGACGTGCTCGTTCATCACGTTGCCGTAGGTCGCTTGCGTGGACTTCTTTAAGCTTGACTTCGACGCCGTCCACTTTGATGCCATCTCGCCGACCGTGATCTTCGCCCGAACCGGGTCGACGTACGTGCCGTCCAGCTTCGACGACTCCGCGTTGACTGCGAACCGGTCGGCGTCGGCCTTACGTGCGAACGATCTGTTTCGCTCGTCCCCGGACGGAGTCCGGTACCGGACGCGCCAACGCTTACCCGTGCCGTGGCGCGAGGTCGCAGTCCTGATGACCTGGCCGTCGATGCCTCGTTGCTCGGCATACCAGCGATCCTGAACACTCGCCATTTTCCACCCCTTTCCATTGCAGCGGAGGGTATGGGGTGGGGTTGACAGGCCCACGGCACCGCTGACCCCGATCGAACGCGACGCGGCACCGGAGCGAGAGCGTCAGCTCGCTGGCCGACAGACGGTCTGGTTGCGCTCACACTCGGCGATCCACGCATGCACGTCCCCTCGGCGATACACCACGCGCCTGCCGAGCCGGAAGCTCGACGGGCCGCTACCGATGTGACGCCAATAGCGAACCGTGGAAGCAGGGGCTCGGGTAATGACTGCGACCTCTGCCGTAGTGAGTAGGTCATCGTCTGGGCCAAGGACGGGCATCTCGATTCCTTCGAACGGGCGGTCGCGGTTCGTCCGCTTACTAGGATCAGGTGAAGGAGATCGCTGATTGGTGCCAGTCATCCGGGTAACAGCGTTATAACGAATGACTGAGATGAACCGCTCATCCGAAGCCTTCTAGGCCCGTCGTCCTTATTCGTCTGGAGCCGGGCGCGCCCCATTCGGCGAGGTCGGCATACACACGGTGCGGGGCTGGCTCGCCCTGCGAGGTTCATGTTCGGATACGAGCCAAGGCAAACGACTAAGCCCATCAGTGGGCGATCCAGCAGCGAGCGGTGCTTGTTGAAGGCGCTGTTCGATCCGACCGCGGTCAGCTACTCAGGGTCGATGAGCGCCGACGGGGTTAACCCAGCCGCTGAGCGGCTGATTCGCCCGGTCCGCTCTCAGGAAGTACCACGGTCGCCAGCCGCTTAACCGGGCCAGGCCTCTCCACCGGACTCACCCCCTGCGGAGTGAAGGTCTGCAAACCGTCACCCCACTGGGGTGACGGTTTGTTGAACAGCTCTGTAGACCGTCATCGACATGAGCAGCCCATGACGGAGGGACGCAGAGGGATGACATCGCGCTGGGCCGGACGGAGCAGGGCCGTGGGGACGCAGCGCTCACGGCACCTGACGCGCGGTTGTTCCGTGGAGTTCTCGCCCACTGATCGAACTGGTCTCGACCGGGTACTCGACCACTACCGCCGCCGGTTGACGGGCTTCGACCCGACAAGGCGCGGCTGCGCCGTGATCAACTTCACATACATTGTTTTAGGCGTAAAAGGTCCGAAGTCGTGATGACAGGATGAACATCGAATGCGTGCAGTCACCTCTGAGAGGACGCGTGATGATATCCGGGCAGGCTGGACAAGGTCGTGTGGTGCGCTCTGGGCTGCCGGTGCTCTTGGCGGCGGTGCTTCTCGCCGGCTGCGGAAGTACCAGCGGCGTACGCATCCAAACACCCAGTCTTGATCCGGGGCCGTCGACAAGCGCATCAGCTACCCCCTCGACCTCGACAACTTCCGTTGCCAGGACGACGACGCCCCCCGGCTCCCTTGGCGTACCGACTCCGAGCGTCACGCCTCAGGCGCAGCGCGCAGTAGATGCCTACATCGCCTTTTACAACGCGTCCGGCGCTGCGGACCGAGATCCGGCACATGCTGATATCGCAGCGCTTGACCGCTACTTGACAGGCAAAGCCAAAATCCTGTTCGACAGCAATTACGCCAGCATGAAGAAGTCAGGACTCGCCTACCGGGGTACGGCTCCGAACCCCCGCGTGAAGGTCCGGCAGATCTTCTCGGCTAAGTCAATCTTCTTGGAGAGCTGCCCGCTGCTATCGACAACCGACCCATACGTCGAGTACACGGTGTCGAACGGCAAACCTGTGGCTGCCGCAGTTAAACGCAATCCGCCGCCGCCCTATCTGCTGATCCTGCCGATGGTGAAGGTCGGTGACCACTGGAAGCTGTCCGATGTCGTCCAGAACGCGAGCAAGACGTGCACTGGCTGATGGTGCGCCGTAGCTGCCCCGCGTGGCTGTTGATGGTGCTCCTATTCGCGCTCTACATCGTTTCGGCGGCGTCAGCACATGCCGACGGCGGGAGCGGCGGCTGCAACGTGCTGAAGGACCCCACGTGCACGGTGAGCGTCGGCGGCCTCGGTGCTGGCGGCAGTGGGAGCACCGGCGCCGGTGGTGACGGTGGTAGCAGCGGAGTCTCGAAGGACCCGTGCGCGGTGTATCCGGATGCGGTGTATGGAGACAGGCCACCGACAGTTTCGCGCGCGTGCGCAGATGAGTTGCAAGGCAAGTACTGCAACGCCATCCTGGGCGACATCCTCGATGGGCTGAAGTATCCGAGCGTCAACAACCTGACTCCTGCGCAGGCCGTGCTCGTCAATGGGAATCTTGCGCGAAGCGGCTGTCCAGTGATTGTGACAACTGCGACGCTCGCTCAGCGGGCGTTCGACTCGATCGTATTTCCTCGTCCATCGGGGCACCGGTCGCCGTCGGAGGCCCAGCGCTACAACGGTTACCCGTTTACCTATGTGGGGTTGTGGACCTACTACTGGACGGACCCGGCCATCTGGAGGCCGCTGACTGCAACGGCATCGGCGGCAGGGCTGACCGCGACGGTCACTGCCACACCGAGCTCATTGTCCTTCGACCCAGGTGATGGATCGGGCAGTCAGTCCTGCGCCGGTCCGGGGAGGCCGTGGTTGGAGTCAGACGGTGATAGCGCACCGAGCGAGGGTGCGTGCGGTTATCGGTACTCACGCGTGACGGGTCCGGGTTACGGCCATCCGATCACCTCGACGCAGACCATCGTTTGGAAGATCACGTGGACGGGCACCGGCAATTCCGGTGGCGAGATTGCTGCTCTGTCCACCTCGACTTCGGGCCAGCTGAATGTGCTGCAAATCAAGACCGTGAATCGGTAGCCGAGTGGAGCACGCATGACGTCTTTGAAAAATGACGCCGCGGCATCAATGACGGGCCACGGCGCGCTGCCGGTCGCCAGGGTGGGCGCACCGCTGCCGATCCGGCAGAAGCGGCCCGGCTATGCCGCGCTGGCGGTGGTGCTGATCGTCGGCCTCGCCGCTCTGGGCGCGTACTTCTACTCGCAGGCGGGGAAGAAGGTGCCGGTCGTCGTTGTCACGACCCGCGTGCCGGTCGGTCACACGATCGAGCGTTCGGACTTGTCGACGGTGCAGATCGCGGGCAACGTGACCGCGATCGGCGGTGCGAATCTTGACTCCGTTGTCGGCCAGACGGCGGTGGTGGAGTTGCTGCCCAACACGTTGTTGCAGCGGGCAATGGTGACCTCGGCGCCGGCGCTGACCAGTTCGGCCGCGCAGGTCGGTGTCGCGGTCAGCCCAGGGCAGATTCCGGCCGACGGTCTGAACCCGGGTGACATGGTGCAGGTGCTGCAGCTGCCGGTGAAGAACAACGCGAGCAGCAGCGCGGCGACTCCTGCTCCGTCGATGTTGGCTGACAGCGCGACGGTCTACAGCTCTACCAATGACCCGTCGCGGTCCGGTGGCACGCTGTTGACGTTGGTTGTGCCCAAGTCGGCGGCGGGCGCGGTCGCGGTGGCCAGCAACGCCGGGCTGATCGCGCTGATCCTGGTGGGCCGGTGATCATCACGGTGTGCGCGGACAAAGGCTCGCCCGGCGTGTCCTGGACGGCGACGGTTCTGGGGATGGTGTGGCCGGGGGAGCGGGTGCTGCTGGAGGCCGACCCGTCCGGCGGTGACGCGGCGCTGCGGCTGCGGACACCGGAGGGGCAGCTGCTCCCGCCGCAATCCGGGCTGCGGGGGTTAGCAGTCGACGGGCGGAGCGGGAACCTGCCGGCATCGCTGCTCAGCTATGCGCATCAGACGAGCCTGGGGGTGCCGGTCATTCCGGCCACCGACATGCGGACCGAGGACTTCGCGCTGATCGCCCGCCAGTGGCCGGCGGTCGCCGCGGCGGTGGACCATTGGCCCGGTGCGGTGATCGCCGATCTCGGGCGGTTGCAGGAGGACAGCTCGGCCGGGCCGGTCGCCGCGGCGTCGAGGATCGTGCTGCTCATTGCCCGGTGCACTCCGGAAGAGCTCTACCACCTGCGGGAGCGGGCCGGCGCGCTCGCCGTCCGCCTCGGTCAGGGCACCCACGGCCGGTCGCCCCTGGCGGTAGCGATCATCTGCCCGGCTCGGCAGCACTCGGCCCGACTCCGCGACGTGAAGGAGCTCCTGGCGGCTGAGGCGTCGACGTCGACGATCCCGGTGGCCGGTTGGATCGCTGAGGACGAGCGCAGCGTGCAGGCATTGAGGGACGGGCAGCTGACGAAGAAGCTTCTCGGTGGCGACCTGCTTGCGTCGGCGCGCGAGCTCACCCGGACGCTGCTGGCCTGGTGGCCGACCGATCCCGCCACTGGTCAAGGTCCGCCGTCGCAGGCTCTCGACGCGCCGGCCACTCGTGGGGCGCCGTGGATGGACGTGGGCGGGTGGTCGCAGTGAGCGATCTGCTGGATTACACGCTGATCCGCAAGCTGCAGGGCCAGGTCGCGGACGCGCAGCTCGCGGATCGGCGCGAGCTGCAGGCGTCCGGGCGGCCGGTGCGCACTTCGGCGGATGAGCAGCAGCAGGCGCAGAGCATCATCCGCCGGGTGGTGTCCCAGCATCTGCAGGACCTGCTCGCCCGTCGTGAGGAGCTGCCGGTCGATCCGGCGTTCGAGACGCGGCTGCGGGCGGCGATCTTCAGCGCGATCTACGGCGCGGGGGAGTTGCAGGAGCTGCTGGACAACGAGCTGGTCGAGAACATCGACATCAACGGCTGCGAGCAGACCTGGGTCACCTACGCCGGTGGGGTCAAGGAGCTGTGGCGGCCGGTCGCGGCCACGGACGAGGACCTGATCAGCATCGTGCAGAACCTGGGGTCCTACGCGGGGATGAATGCCCGGCCGTTCAGCCCCGCGGCTCCGGAGCTGGACGTGCGGTTGCAGGACGGGTCGCGGCTGTCGGCGGTGATGTCGGCCACTGAGACACCGTCGGTGAGCATCCGGCGCAACCGCTATCCGCAGATGTTTCTGCGCCCGGATTTGGCTGAGGCCGCGAGCAAGGCGGGCGGCGAGCGGCTGCCGGATCTGGTCAGCCTGGGCACGGTCGATGAGCAGGTGGCCGACTTCCTGCACGCGGCAGTCCGGGCCCGCTGCAACATCGTGGTCGGCGGGGCCACCGACGCGGGCAAGACCACGCTGCTCCGGGCGTTGATCAACTGCATCGACCCGCTGGAGCGGCTGATCACCATCGAGAAGGCGCTGGAGCTGGGCCTGGGGCGTCATCCGGAGCTGCACTTCGACGTGCGTGAGATGGAGGAGGTGCTGTCCGATGCTGAAGGCCGGGGCGGGCTGGACATCGCCACGTTGGTGCGCCGGTCGCGGCGGATGAATCCCTCCCGCGTGATCGTCGGAGAGGTGCTCGGACCGGAGGTCGTCGAAATGTTGTCGGCGATGGCGCAGGGCAATGACGGGTCACTGTCGACCATCCACGCCCGCGACGCGTCCGAGGTGTTCAACAGGATCGCGACCTACGCTGTGCAGAACGCGATGCCCTCCTTCGAGGTCGCCCATTCACTGATGGCCGGGGCGATCGACTTCGTGGTGTTCGTGGAAAAGAACCCGAAGCTGGGGCTGCGCCGCACCGTGACCGAGATCGTCGAGGTCAGCGGTGTGATGAACGGCCGAGTCGGGCGGTCCGACATCTTTGTCCCCTCCCCGCAGGACGGCCGCGCGGTTCGCAACCCGGAGGTCGCGATCGGGCGGATGCCGAAGCTGGCCCGGGCCGGCTACACCGACGGAATGCCGTCCTGGGCGGCGGCGAACCAGCAGGGCGGGTGGTGAACGTGCCCGGGCTGAACGTGCTGTTCGCGGCGCTGATCTGCGGCGGGATCGGGGCTTCGGTGCTGCTGCTCGTTGTCGCGGTGCGCGGAACGGTGCCGGACCCGACCCGGCCGCCGAACCGGCTTCAGGCGCTGCTGCAACGGCCGCGGTCGCCGCTGTTGATGCTGCGCCTGGCCGCTGGCCTGCTGCTCGCGGTGCTGATCTTTGTGGTGACCCGATGGCCGGTTGCCGCGGTGGGCCTCGGCGGGCTGGTGGCGTTCTGGCCGGCCCTGATGGGCGGCTCGAAAGAAGAGCAGCAGCAGATCGTGCGCCTGGAGGCGGTGGTGACCTGGTGTGAAGCGCTGCGTGACACCACGACCGGCCACGCCGGGTTGGAGCAGGCAATCCCGGCGACCGCGCAGAACGCAGCACCCGCGATCCGCCCTGCGCTGCTGCGGCTTACCGGGCAGCTTCGGTCGAAGGTGCCGCTGGACCAGGCGTTGCAGGATCTCGCTGAGCAGCTGAACCACTCGGCCGACCTGATCATCGCCGCGCTGCAGATGAACGTCCGCACCCGTGGCGACGGCCTGGTCGGCGTGCTCACCAACCTCGCCGTCGCGGGCCGGGAAGAGCTGGACCTGCGCCGCAAGATCACCGCCAGCCGGGCCGGTGACCGTCGCGCGGTGCAGCTGATGCTCGGCATCGTGCTGGCGGTCGCGACGTTCTTGGTGCTGTTCTCCCACACCTACACCGCCCCCTACCGGTCGGTGGCCGGCCAGGTCGTCCTCGCCGTCGTCATGGGTCTGTTCGCGACGTCCTTCGCCTGGATCCGCAAGTTGGCGTCGGCCAAGCCCGCAACGCCGTTCCTGCCGCGCGCCGGGCAGCAGGTCGATCCGATGGAGCAGCGGCTCATCACGGCGCTGACCACCGGTCCGGAGCCGGCGGCGATGGCGGGCACTCCGCGGGCCGGTGCCCGGTGATCGGAATGGCGGTCGTCGGCGCCGCGCTGGGAGCGATGCTGTTCTCGCTGATCCTCAAGATCGTGCCGCCCAAGCGCAGCGCCATCGTCGAACTCGGCCAGTTCTACGCCCACTACCGCGCCTCGGACACGGCGGTGGCCTCGTCGCCGACCGCGTCGGACACCCAGGGCCGGATCGGCGCCTGGGCCAGCGCGGAGCTGGCCAAACGCGGAATCAGATACACGAGCCTGCGCCACGATCTGGCGCTCACCGGCCAGTCCTTCGAGACCCTGATGGGCCGCAAGGTCATCGCGTCGGTCAGCGGGTTCCTGATCGGGCTGGTGGCGTTGGCGACGTTGCGGTACCTCGCCGGCGTGGGCCTGCCGACCGGGGCACCCCTGGCGGTAGCCATGATCGTCGCCGTCGCGCTCTTCGTGGCGCCGGACCTCGACATCCGGAAGGAGGCCACGAAGCGGCGGGCCGAGTTCACTGAGCAGCTGTCGATCTTCCTCGACCTGGTGTCGCTGAAGATGGCCGGGCACGCGGCCGCCGCAGCCGCGCTGCCGGAGGCGGCGCAGCGTGGTGGGGGTTGGCCGATGATGCTGATCCGCGACACCCTCTTCCGAGCGCGGCTGTCCGGGCAGAACGAGTGGGACGCCCTCGGCCAGCTCGGTGAGCGCATCGCCGTGCCGGACCTACGTGAGCTCGGCGCGCTCATCAAACTCGTCGCCGACGACGGCGCCCAGGTCCGGACCACCCTCACCGCACGCGCCGCGTCCATGCGCCGGGCGCGACTGGCCGATGAGGAAGGCAACGCCGAGGAGCGCAACCAGTCGATGCGGTTGGCACACATGCTCATCGCCGTCGGATTCATGGTCTTCGTGGGCTACCCCGCATTCGTCAACATCAACTTCTAGCTCCCTACCACCCTCACCCACGAAGTACCTCACCCCTGAGGAAGGAATCACCTTGATAGAGCTGCAGCTGCTTGGCGCCTGGGCCGCCGAGCGGATCGGCAGGATCCGCGCGGAGTCCGGCGACGACGCAGGCTTCTCCACCCTGGAATGGGTGGCCATCGCCGGCGTCGTGATCGTCGCAGCGATCGTGGTGGCCACGATCCTGATGAACAAGGCCAAGGACGGCGCGAACAGCGTCAACGTCCAGTAGGCGACTCCCGAACCCCATGAACCTTCAGTGGACGTGTCACGCACGACGTAGCCGATGGCGGCGGGTGATCGGAGGCGTTTGCCGTGATCGGGACAGTGGGTTCTCGACAGTCGAGGCCGTCATCGTCATCCCGCTGGTGGTCAGTCTGACGATGATCGTCGTGCAGTACGTGATGCTGTACCACGCCCGCAACGTCACCGAGGCCGCCGCCCGGGACGGTCTGCGGGTGGCGCGCGGCTACCAAGCCTCCGCCGCACAAGGCAAGACCGCAGCCGAGCAGTACCTGACCGACGTCGCACCCAAGCTGCTGGCGGCCCGCAACTGCGATGCGCAACGCAGCGCCGTCACGGTGGTCATGGTCTGCCACGCCGAAGTCGCCTCGGTGGTGCCGTTCGGGTCGTTCTCAGTCACCGAGCAGGCCACCGGCCCGGTCGAGACGTTCGGAACCGGCCGGTGAAGAGGATGCTGCGACGTGTCCGCGCAGGCGCCGCCCGGATGACCGGCGACGACGGGTTCAGCACCCTGGAACTGGTTCTCATCACACCGTTCCTGCTCGCCTTCGTCCTGCTCGTGGTCGGCTTCGGCCGGGTCACCCACGGCCGGCAGGAAGTACAGCACGCCGCAGCCGCGGCCGCGCGGGCGGCATCGCTGGCCAACACACCCGGAGAAGCGCAGACCGCGGCACAGCAAGAAGCGACCGCAAACCTGGCGCAGGCCGGGATCAGCTGCGAATCCCCCTCGCCGCCGACGGTCGACACCTCACAGTTCTACGCCGGGGGCCAGGTTGAGGTGACCATCAGCTGCGTCACAAACCTGTCCGACCTGACCGTGGTCGGCTTTCCCGGGCGCAAGACGTTGACCGCATCGGCCACCGTGCCGCTGGAGCAGTACCGGCAGTTCGGAGGCGGGGGATGATCTGGCGACCCTTCACCCGCCTCCCCCCGGTGGTGCGCGGAAGGCGGGCTCATTTGCGCGGGCAAGCCGAGGCCGGGTTCGTGTCCCTGTACGTCGTGGTGATCACCGTCGGGCTGCTAGCCATGGCTGGTCTGGTCATCGACGGTGGCAACGCCCTCGCCGCACGGGAGCAGGCCGCCGACGTGGCTCAGCAGGCGGCGCGGGCCGGCGCGGACGCGCTGTCGCCTGAGTCTCTGCGGGGAAGCCCGACCGGGCTGACCGCGTCGCCGGCGGCCGCGCAGGCAGCGGCCAACCGGGTTCTTGATACAGCGGGAGTGACCGGCACAGTTAACGTCGACGGCGCCAGCGTGTCGGTCACCGTTGTCGTGCACAAGGACACCACGATCCTGTCGGCGTTCGGGGTCGGGCCGATCAAAGGCAGGGCCACCGCGGCAGCGACCGCCCTGCATGGCACCACCGGAGGCTCCTGATGCGTCGCCTGAGGGCGCTCGGCGCCACCCTGGTTCTAGCGGTCCTGGTCATCGGCATCCCGATCGCGATGGCAGCCACCATCGGCAACCCGGTGCATGGCTGGGCAGATCTGAAGGTCGGTGACCTGACCGACACGGTCCTCATCGACCTGCTCGCCGTCATCGTGTGGGCGGCTTGGGCGCAGTTCGCGGTCTCGGTGCTCGTCGAGATCGGCGCCGCGGTCAGGCATGTGCCGACCCCGACCCGCATCCCACTCGTGCCGCGGCCGTCCCAGCACCTCGCCCACACCCTCGTCAGCGCTGCGCTGCTGCTCGGCACCGCCACCGCAGCGCTGACCAGCCCCGCGCAAGCGATGGCCGCCCCACCCGTCCATACAGCGGCGGCGGTAGCGTCGGCACACGCCCACGGCCAGGCCGCCGCTCCCCCGACTGCGAACACACCGCAGCAGGCCAGCACGCAGAGCAGCTCCCAGACCGGGACCGCGCAGCCTCGGACCGTCAGCTACGTCGTTCCCGCTGACGGTCGCGGGCCGGACACCTACTGGGACATCGCCGAGGCCCGTCTCGGCGGCGGCGAGCACTGGCAACAGATCTGGGACCTCAACCGCGGCCGCACCCAACCCGATGGTGAAGTGATGACCAACCCGGGACTGCTCAAGCCCGGCTGGACGCTCCTGCTCCCCCGCGTCGGCGGCGGCACCGACCGCTGACGGTAGCGAGGTCGAGGATGTCACCGTGCAGGAGGGCGACACCCTGTCAGGTATCGCCGAGGCGCACGGCGTAGCGGACTGGCACCAAGTTTGGGAGGCCAGCAAAGGCATGGCCCAGCCGGGCGGGCAGCATCTGACGAACCCCGACCTGATCCAGCCCGGATGGACCGTCAAAGTTCCAGTCGCCACGCTGACCACACAGCCGCCCACCAACCACCCGGCGAAACCATCGAGGCCAACCCAGCAGACGCCGAATACGCCCGGGCGACAGATGCCTGCCGAGCCGATACCGGACCGGCAGGCCCCGGCCGGGCACTCGCCAGCACCAGCCCAGCCCTCGGCTCCTGCCGCATCCCGCCACGAACAGCACGACAGCCCAGCGGCCAGCCGTTCCACGAGCAGCTCCTCCCAGACACTGATGGAGGCGTTCGCAGGCGGAGGAATCCTGCTGGCAGGTGTCTCACTGGCCGCGCTTCTCCGCTATCGGCGGCGTCAGTTCCGGTGGCGGCATCCCGGCCGGACCATCAGCCCGACACCGCCGGAGCTGCAGCGCGTCGAGCATGCGCTGCTGTCCACCGGCATGGCCGGGATGGCCGACGTGACCTGGCTGAACGCGGCGCTGCGCGGCCTGGTCCACTCGCTGGCGGCCACTGACAGCGGACGCCTGCCGGACGTCGTCGCAGTCCGGATGACCGCCGACACATTAGAGCTGGTGCTGACCGGTGCCCAGCCCGATGCCCCCGAGCCGTGGGTGGTCGACGAGACCGGCACCCGCTGGTTGATCGGACGCGGCGATGAGCTGGGCTATGACCCGGCCGCGCGGGCCTATCACTTCGCGCCGTTCCCGGCTCTCGCATCGGTCGGTTACACCGCGGCGGGGGAGCACTGGCTGCTCGACCTGGAACGGATCGGCGCCATGTCGCTGTCCGGAGACTCGGAAAAGTGCCTGAACCTGGCACGGTTCCTCGCCGCAGAGCTCGCGCACAACGCCTGGTCGGAGATGCTGCAGGTAACCCTCGTCGGCTTCGGCAAGGAGATGGCCGACATCAATCCGAGCCGGCTGACCCACACCGAGGACTTCGACAAGGCGATTGCGTCACTGAACGGCGAACTTGCCTCCACCACCGACGCGCTGCGCCACGCAGGCATCGACGTGCTGGCCGGCCGGCTGCACAACATCGCCGGCGACGCGTGGGTGCCGCACGTCCTCCTCATCGCTCCCAGCGCGGCAGAGGACACCGAAGGGCTCGACCAGCTGCTCACCACCCTGCGGGCGCACCCGTCGCGGACCGCGACAGCCTTGGTCCTGATCGATGATCCTCACCACGCCGACGCAACGCGATGGCAGCTGAGGATCGACGAACACGGAACGCTTCGCATCCCCACGCTCGACGTCGAGCTGATCGCGCAGCAGATTCCGGCCGACGAAGCGGCACAGCTCGCGCAGATGCTCGCCCTCGCCGCCACCACTGAAGACAACCCCGTCCCGGACGCCGCAGGCGACAAGCCGTGGGATGAGTACTCCGACGCCGCCGGCAACCTGCGCCACTCCCAGGCCGTATCTGCGGCGACTACACGCCCCGCTCCGGTGCCCGACGCCAGCCGCGGCACCAAGCAAGAGAGTGCAGACATTCCCGCAATGCACTCGGCTGGGGACCAAGCCGGTTCGGTGCTAACCGTCCCACAGTCGTTGCTTCCGCTGCCGCCGGACACCTACCTTGATCAGACCGCGACCACCCGTGCGGACCTGGACGCGCTCGTCCCGCACGTCGACCAGGCCACCAGGGCACAAGTCGAAAGCATCGACCCCGAGCTGGATCGTGACCTGGCCGCCTGGCACGACCCAGCCTGCACCCAGCCTAAGGTGCGGCTGCTCGGACCGGTCAGCGTGACCGCTCAGGGGTCGCTGCCGCAGCGTAACCCCCGGCTGCTGTGGAACACCGAGATCGTGGCCTACCTCGCCACCCGTCCAAGCGGAGTGTCGGTCGAGACCTACGGCACCGCCCTCTGGCCCGACGACCCGAACATCGCCAGCAAGACCAAGGCGCGGCAGTCCATTTCGATCGTGCGCCAATGGCTCGGCATCAACCAGCGAACCGGACGGGAGCACCTTCCAAAAGGCATCGGCGCGGGGCTTGCCAACCCGTACCGCCTCGAGGAAGCCCTCGTCGATGCCGAACTGTTCCGCCGGCTGCGGCTACGCGGCAGCGCTCGAGGAGCCGAGGGCATCGCCGACCTGTGGGCCGCACTTGACCTGGTCGTCGGCGTGCCGTTCTCCGAGCGCCGACCGGAGGGTTATCGGTGGCTCGCTGACGACGCCCTCGACCACATCTACGCCGGAATGATCGTCGACGTCGCACACATCGTCGCCACCCACCACCTCGCTGCAGGCGAACCGGAGCTGGCGGCCAGCGCCGCCCATATCGCCCTGAAGGCAGGCAGCAGCGAAGACGTTCCCCTGTTGGACCTCGTCGCGGCCTGCGACGCTCAGGGCAACCGCGCCGAAGCCGACGCCTACATCAAACGCATCCTCGCCAACCACGACGCCGAAGTCGAAGAAGACCTCCCGCCCCGCACCGCCGAGATCTTGCACCGTCGCCAGTGGCTGAGATAGGCGCCATTTTGCCGACCGCACCACCGATGGAGGGATGTGATCCGGCATTGACCTCGATGACCGTTACTCTGCAGAACGGCCGCTGAGCTGGACGCGTCAACTTAGGACGGGATGAGTAGGGAGATGACAGGAAATAGGGCCAATCCCACCCGCTTGGAACTTATAGCTGAATACGCCAGGCTGACCACCCTTGACGGGTTGACATCACAGGCCCGCGGACAGCTGTTCAACAGGTTCGTAGCCGATCTGCTCCACGCTGATGGCATTGAGGCCCACTCGAATTTACGTGGCAGTGGCGAGATAGACGTCGCCTTCTCCGTGAATAACCAGCGCTTTGTCATTGAGGCGAAGTGGGAAAAACCGCCAGTCAGTACTGACGCTATCGCCAAGCTGGAGAAGCGAGTCCGTCAGCGGTTGACGGGGACGCTCGGCATCTTCCTCTCAATGAGCGGCTACACGACCGCGGCGCTCGATGATCTGAGGCAAGGCGGCCGCACGGAAGTCCTGCTGCTCGATCGGCACCACCTCGAATGGCTGTTGGCAGGCCTGACTTCGGCCGATGAGTTGATGGGCCGCCTACTCGACCAGGCTTCCTACTTCGGCGACCCTTACGCCACCATCGAGCGGCTGTTCGCAACCAACGGTCGCGCTGAGCCGCCACGTGTTCGACCTGCGGAGCCACCCATAGACGGGCACGCTCCGATCATCCTGACTCATTCCAGCCTGAATAGCAGCGGCATCAGCGCCGATGGCGATGCCCTCCTGCTCACCACCACCGATGGTGTCTGGCGCGTGGAACCGGCAACGTCAAAGGTAGAGCTAGTTGTCCCGATCGCCGGGATCAGCAATCCCGTGTGGCGAACCGCTGAGGGCTACCTGATCGTTCGTCGTGAGGGGGCAGCTCTCTACCAGGAGGGTCTGAGTGTGGTGCTGGGCGGTGGTATCCAAGGCGCGGTGCGCGCAATCCTAGGGGTTGATGGATCGCGCTGGTTGTTCAGCAATGGTAGCGACGGGTTACGGCGTCACGAACCGCTCGTCCAATGTCTACCGGCCGAGCTTCGTGCCCCTGCACTACCGCCGCGTCAGCTTGACTACCCGGTGATGTCAGCCATGAACGCCCAATGGCTAAGTGATACGCAGCTACTAGTAGTGGGGAACCCGGGGGCTTGGCTCTATGAGCTCGTACCTGATGTGACATCAACTGAGGTGCGAGCCGTGCAACGGCTTCGATTTGACCAAGCCAACCCGATGGGTATCGCAGTTCGGGACAGCCAGGAGGTATTCGTGGCTGCCGGCGAGATGGAGGTTGTCCGCATCGATACCAGTGATCTATCGATACGGGTGGTCCAACATGTTGCTCTGGGCGGCTCCGTTAGCAGCCTGGCCGCCACCTCCGATGGCTTCCTGTATCTGCTCGCATACAGAATGGCCAGCGGTCAAGAGCCTCAATGTTTAGTCGTCCAGCTGGGAGTTTAATAATGTGGCCGCAGTAGACTAGTTCTGTCGAGCCGATGTCTTTCGCCCATCCGCATCCGGGGGTCGCCAAGTACGTCAAGAGGCTGCTCCGAACAGGACGACTAGCCCCCGCATAAGAGAAGCTCAGGCTGGGATGCTCGGGGGACTTTTCTGAGCTTTTCCTACTCCGAGGCCGGGAGCCTGCTCGCGCTTCATCTCAGCCTCGCACTTCCGGCATTGCGTACAACGCCCGATCTTGGAATCGGTCGGGATGTGCTCGCCGTGAACACCGTTGTGGCCACACCAGCCGCAGTCGAATATGGACATCAGTCCACCTCTCTGTAGTGGGAATACGGAGTGGTACTCCCTATCTCTTAGGTGGTCTTGTAGGCGGTCGTAGAGTACGACCCGACTGTGAACCGGATCACATCTGCACTGCTGGTCGCGTGGCCTACCGATACGGGTTACGCGAGCAGCCCGTTCAGCCGTGCGAACAGTGCCTCAAACCGCGCCTTGGTCGGCTCGTCGATCTCACCGACTAGGCCGTCCGTCGAACGCAGAAGGTAGCTCGCTGGCTGGTAGTGATCGAACTTGGAGCCAAGGGCAACCTCAACGCGCTTCACGATCCGACCACCCGGCGACAGCTTTGACTTCGCGACCTTCCCTACCTTCGACGCATCGAGAAGCTTGAGGTACCAAGCCTCATCAAACATGTCCTCGATGTCAGCCTCAGAAGTACCGGTGATGTCGGTGAGCGGGATGAGTTTGCGCCCATCGAGCAGGCCACGTTGCACTAGGTTGTCGAGCCGCTGGTTACCGCCGCCGGCCACGTCAACGAGCACCGAGACGTTAAGATCGCTCCCGCCGAGGAGTGAGATAAAGGTGGGGATCTTCTCAATGCCGCCCGCAGGGGTCAGCGTCCAGCGAGGATCGAGCGCTGTCCGCTTCTCGGAGCGGAGGAGGTCGCTCATCACCGACACGTAGACGACGTCGGCCGGGCCCTCGACGAGTAACTGATCGGCTCCGATGATCAGGGTCTGCGCCATGTCGACACCGAGCGCACCGAGCAATGGGAAGACCGTGTCTGGCCGTGCGTCCCACACGTCCTCACTGACTACCGTGCCGACGTTGTCGACGTCCTCGACCGTCCGACACCGCTCCAACTTTGTCGGCGCGATCATGAATAGCGAGTGGGTTGAGTAGATGACCTGGTGCGACGGGGCAAGCCGCTCATCGATGTACCGCAGCAAATCTCCCTGAGCTTTTGCGTGAAGATTCAGTCCGGGTTCGTCGAGCAGGATGATGCGCCGGTCCTCGTCTGCATACTCCGAGAACGCGGCGAGGAACGAGAAAAACCAGATGAAGCCCTTCGAGCGCTGGTTCATGTTCAGCGTGACCTGGTGCCGGTCGTTGCGTACGCGGACCTGAAGGAACGGCTCCGGCGCACGCGCCGGGTTCGCTGCCACCGGCCGAAACTCGATGTCCAACTCGACCCGCAGGCCGTCATTCTGCGTCCAGAACTCGAACAGCTCGGACGTTAACTCGTTGCCGGCTGCCTCCAAGGCGGCCTTTCGCTCCTCGTAATGGTCGGCGGTGAACTCTGCGGTGTCGACTCCTGCCAGGCGCAGCAGCGCGAGGGCGGTCCGGTCGCCGGCGTTCAAGTCATCTTCATTAGTGTTCTGGAGCTTCTCGATGCTGACGACGCCGGGGAGGATGCTGTAGTCGTCGAAGTACTGAAAGCGCGGCACCATCCTGTGCACAGCCGTGCGAACCTCGCCAAGTAGATCGCGGTCGGCGAGCTGGGTCGCAAGTTCGAGCGCCGGTTCGGTTGCACCGTCGGCCTTGAGCGCCGCGACTACAGCATCTCGGTTCTCCTTGGCGTACTTTTGGACGTCTAAACCGCTCCGGTCGAGGATTGCCCGCAACACCGCGGCCTCGTCGGTCTGAACGCCGATGCCGGGGAGCTTGGACCCGTACGTCCTGCTAACCGTCACGGTGGGGCTCTTGATCACGCCCGCGCCAAAGGACGCCTCTAGAGCTGCGATGTCCGTTTCGCCCAACTCAAAGGACAACTGCACGGGCATTGTGCTTCCGATGGACTTCTTGTCGCGCGCTCGATACCGGCGCGGGTAGTCACGCAGCTCCTCGAACGAAACGGGGTACCCAGCGCTAATCGGCTTCACGCGGTACATCGCCTCAAGGACGGCGGTCTTGCCCGACTCGTTCTTTCCGACCAAGGCCGTAACGGAACCGTCGACCTGGAACGGCGTTGAGTCAGTAACGCTCTTAAACCTTGTGACGTGAGCTTCGCTCAGCCTCAAATCGCACCCCGCGCTATCGAACAGGCATTCGGACTTACATCAGTGTGAGACGTTACTCGCAGTTGCGCAACCAAGTTCCGAAGAAGGCCAGGGCGACCTCTCGGGGCCGACTGTGAATGAGGTTGTCCGAAGTTGCCGGGTGCAAGAGTCCATCGAGGCCAGCCGCGACCAGGCAGTCGCTGAGGCCGCAGGCACTCCGCACTTTTAACCCGACCGCCATAGGTCGCCGGTTCCGCCGCCGGGTTAACCCTCGCCCGTACCGAGTCGAGGGAGGCCATGTCTCTCACGGTCGGCTCCTGGCTCCTACAGGGTTCGACGATCTGTCACCCCGAATCGGGATGACAGATCGCTGAACATCTTTGCGGAGCGTCATCGGCATCAGCAACCGATGACGGAGGATCGCAGGGATGTTTCACGACGACAGCATTGCTGGAAGCTGGCAGGAACTGGTTCAGCGGCTCGAGGCCACGGACGCTCTCGGGCGGTGGGCCGTGGACGACGAGCGGATCGCCGGCCTGCACGACATCGTCGATGAGTTGCTGCCGCTGCTTGCGGTGGGGGCCGATGCGGCTCGTGCGGATGACATTCTAGGTGCCCTGGTACGCCGGGCTGCGGTTGACGGCGGTGTCGACGATGATGCCTTGTTGCTGACCCTGCACCTGTTCAGCGATTGGGTCTGCCCTATGGCTGTCCAGTTGCGCGACCTCGCGCCTGGAATGGTCGGCGTGATCGTCAGCGAGCTGACCTGTCAGATCCGGAGCTACCGGTGGCAGCAGCGGAGGCGCGCCGTTGCGGCGGGTCTGCGCTGGGACACCCGCCGCGCTGTGCTCGCGCAGTTCCGACCGTCCACGCCGCGGCACCGGCACCGGGCCGAGCGCCTCCTGGATCCGATGAGCCCACAGTGGCAAGCCACGCCCCTCGGGCGACCTATCACCGCGTCCCAGGACGAGGACATCGACCTGGCCGACCTGCTGTGGTGGGCGGCGCGCTGCGGGGTCGACGAGAATGACATCGCGCTGCTGGTCCGAACCGAGCAGGCTCGCGCCGACGCGGCCCTCAATGCGCCCGACGATCTGGTAGCTGCCGAGTTCGGATTACCCCGACGGACGTTCTTCAGGCATCGTGCGCGGGCTCTGGCTGCGGTTCGCGCCGCTAGCCGTGACTACCTGACGGCCGCCGCATGAGGCAGCTGAACAGCAGCGACTCCGCCAACTCGGCGTCCCGCTTAGGCACGGCCCGCGTGTCGGGCGATGCGTCGGCATGAACCCGCCCGGAGTCGAAGCACTCGATCAGCGCGTCGAGGCCAACCGCAACGAGGGCGCTCCGAGCAGCCAGCTGCTGTCGGTGGCGGAGATACAGCAGGCGTTGCGCGCGCTGCGGGCCCGGGAACCATCCGAGCCGGCGATGTTGGCCGCGTCGAAGCAGAGGCAGGTCGGGGCCGCCTCTCACGGGGGTGGGACGGCCCCGACCCGCACCGACCTGTTCACCGACGCCGGGCGACGCGGCTGGCCGGCGAACATGTCCTTCGTGCAACCGGCCGGTGGGCTGGCGGAGCGGTGGGTGAGTGTGGTCGCGGCTCACGCGGGAGCCGGTGCGTCCACCGTCGCGCTGGCGATCGCTGACGCGGCAGCCGTCGCGGGCAGGGGTGCGCACCTCGTCGAGACAGCTCATCCGACCCGGTCCGGCCTGGTCGCCGTAGCCGATGCTGAACTGGGCGTCGACCCGAGCGGGGCGTGGCGGCGCGGGAGCCGCGGCCGGGTGACCATCCACCGGCGGGCGACCAGCGACATCCCGACCGGCTGGCCCGCACTGGCGCCCTCGGAGGACGACCTGGTCGTCATCGACCTGGGCTCACCGATGCCCGACAGCCTGACCCGGCTCTCCACCGGCGGTTGCCGCACGGTGGTCGTTTGCCGCCCGACTGTGCCCGGAGTGCGGCTGGCCGAGCAGCTCCTCAACGCGGTCACCGGGCCGGCAATCGTCGCGTTCATAGGCGGTGATAGATGGCCGGGTGAGGTTAGCGCCAGCCTCGGTCCGCGGCTGCGGGCACTGCGCGCCGACAACGCCATCGTGACCGTGCCCACCGTTCGGCGGCTTGAGGTCACCGGCCTCACCAGCTCCCCATTGCCGAAGCCGGTCGCCGCGGCGGGCTGGTCGCTGCTGGAACTGATCGACGCCACCCGATTAGGCGATGCGACTTGGTCGGCGCCGCTAAGGAATGGAACCGAGTGATAACGACTGCGATGAGCGACGTGCTCGCGACGAAGCTTCTAGTGGTGATGGCTGCGACGCCCACCCCCTTACCGACGTCCAACGGTGGTGTCTGTCCGCAGGCGCCACCAGGAATGCAGAGCTGGGCTGACCAAGTCCTGGCGTGGGTGAAGTGGGGTGTGCTGGCCATCCTGGCCATCTCGTTCTTCGTCTCCGTCGGGATGCTGATCTGGGGCCGCGTGACGCACCACCCGAAGGGGGCCCGGCTCGGCTTCGACGGGCTGATGATGTGCCTGGTTGGCGCGATCATCTACGTCGTCGGCTACGTGATCATCAGCAGCATCACCGGAAGCGGCTGCTGATGCTTAGCCGTCGTGGCACCAACCACCGCTCAGCCGCGGAGTGGTCTCGCCAGAAGATGCTCGCCCTGCTGATCGCCGCGGCTGCAACAGTGGTGCTGCTCGTCGTCGGCATCGTCCTGGCCGTGGTCTACGCCGTTGCCCCTGTCGGGCACATGGCAGAACAAGAAACAACCAACCCCAGCAGCTCGAGGGGCGGCGGTATCGGGACGTCGATGCGATCCGGCACCGCAGTAGACCCCCGTGACGCACTGGCCGACAAGCCGATGCCCATCGTCGATGAGGACGCCTCTCGCCCTGGGCCTGTGTCGACAAACGACCCTGGCGTGCCGATCATCCTGCCGGCTCCGACGAGCATCGGGCCGGCGCAGGTTCCGACCGGCTTCCCGCGCACCCCACAGGGAGCTTTGGCTCAGCTGGCCGCGATCGACCAGATCGCGCTGCAGTCTGGCACCCTCGCCGGCGCCCGCGAAGTCATTCGGGCCTGGGCTCTGCCCGGTGGGCCCACCATCAGCAGCTGGTCGGGAGTGCGGGCCATGGCCGAGTTCTTCAACGCCGCCGGGCTATCCGGCGGCGGCAACAGCCGGCTGGCGATCGTGGCCACCCCGCTGACGGGGTTGATCAAGGGCAGTGTCGGTGCGGACTTCGTGCTGCCCTGCGTTAATTTCGAGATCGACGTGACCCTGCAGCAGACCGCACGAGGGGCGGCGGCGGACTGCCAGCGGATGGTCTGGAACGGCGCTCGCTGGATGATCGGCCCTGGCTCCGAGCCCGCGCCCGCGCCGTCGGTCTGGCCGGGTACGGACACCGCGCTTGCCGTCGGCTACCGCGATCTGCGACAGGTCGCGAGCCGATGACCGGCGTCGCCGTGCTCGCCTCCGGCTGCACCCGACTGCCCTGCCCGGGGCAGCAGGTCGAGGCGTTCGATCTCGGCGATGCCAACCCGCTGAAGTGGCTCGGCACTGCGGCTTCAGCCGCCGCGGGCGATGCCTGGCTCACCTCGATGACCGGCCTGTGGTCGGCCGCGCTCTGGCTGCTGAAACTGGCCTTTCAGATCATCGACGCCTTCACCACACCCGACCTATCCGCTACCGGGCCGATGGGCTCGGTGCTTCCGACGACGCTGTGGCTCGGCGCCACGCTGGCCGTGATCATGATGTTCGTCCAGCTGAGCGTGGCTCTGATCCGCCGCGACGGCGAGTCCATAGGGCGCGTCCTGATAGGCATCGCCCAATTCGGGCTCGTGTGGGTCGCCTACCTCGGGCTTGCGGCCGGATTCGTCGCGGCGGCCTCCGGTCTCGAGCGGGGAATCTTGGAGCAGATGCTGCAGGTGCAGGAGCTGTCCCAGGTCGATCTGAGCGCGTCGTTCCCGGACAAGATCACCGACATCACCCTGGCCACCGTGCTCGGCGTGCTCGGGCTGTTCATCGTCATCCCGGCCGCGTTCTTTTACGTGCTGATCATGTTCGTCCGCGAGGCCGCGCTGATCATCCTGGTGGCCACCGCCCCGATCTCGGCCGGCGGCCTCGTCAGCGAGATCGGCAAGGTGTGGTTCTGGAAGACGCTGCGCTGGTTCTTCTCCTGCCTGCTGATCTCGCCGATGGCCGCGTTAGTGCTCGGCGTCGGGGTCACGTTGTCGACCGGCGTCATCGACGCGCCAAAACCTCTGATGTGTGGTGGCACGTTGTGCGACCCACTGGACGCCCAGCAGGTTAGTGATTTCGCGAACGCCACCAACACCGCGCACGCCGGGATGGCGGTGGTCGGCTGCATCGTGATCGCGATCGGCGCCTGTTGCCCGATGATCCTGTTCCGGCTGCTCGCGTTCGTCGAGCCTGGCACCGCCTCGGGTGCGGCGCTGCGGCAGTCGTGGTCCAACGCTGGTGGCATGTCCGGGATCATCGGCGGCGGCGCCCAGTCCGCCGGCAGTTCGGCCGCGACTCAGGGCAGCGGCGATGGCCGCTCGGGCGGCGAGTCCGGAGCCGAGGCGCAGACGCAGACGAGGCTGTCCAGCGCGCTGGGCGCGTTCGGGACGGGCATGCAGGTCGCCACCTCATTCGCGTACAAGGCAGCTGATCTCAGCTCGGACATCCTAGGCCAGGCCGGTGTCGGCTCACCGGGCTACAGCATGACCCCGACCGACGAGCGCAGCAGCCGAAGCTCCGACCGCGGTAGGTCTTCCAGCAACGGGTCATCTGATCCAAGCAGCGGACCCGGCGGCGCAGGCGGCGAATCTGGCGGCGGGTCGATGCCTGAGCCCCCCACGCCCCCCATGCCAGGCGGCGGCGCCCGTCCCGGCGGCGGCGCCGGTGGCGCGGGCGCGGCGGGCGGGTCTGAGGCAGCGGCCGCGGTGGTCGCGCTGTGACTCGCCAATTCGATGCCCAAGTCAGCCCGGTTCGCTACGGCGGCTGGTCGAAGGACAGGCAGGGCTGGTTCCTCGGCCTCGGTGGCGGGTCGTGGATCGCGATCCTGCTGGGCGGCCTGCCGCTGCTGATCGCCGCAGGAGCGCACCAGTGGCTGGCCGCGCTGGGTTGGCTGCCGGCGTGGGCGGTGCTGATCGTGCTTGTCGCGGTTCCCGTTCGGGGCCGCTCGGCGTTGCGCTGGGCGATCGATTCCCTTCTTCGTTGCATAGGGGTTGTGATGCGTTGGACTGACTGGCAGTCGAAGGCTGCCGCGGGTGCCGTGGACAGGTTCGACGAGGCCGATCTTCCAGGCGTGCTGTCAGGTATCCGCACCCATGACGGGCCGCCGTTCGGCCCGCTGCTGGCCCGCCCGGCGATCGTCGCCGACAACCGCGAGCGCACCTGGGCGGTCGTCGCCCGCATCACGCACCCCGGCATCGGCCTGTCGGAGGGGCTGGCGCGGACTCGGATGGGCAATGGCCTGTCCGAGCTGCTCGATGGCGCCGCGTCCGCGGAGCTGGTGTCGGTGATGGCGTTACAGATCCGCACTGTTTCCGACGACGGCGCCGAACGCTCCGCATGGCTGCAGGCCAACCTGCGCAAGGACGCACCGAGCCTGGCGCTGGCGGTTAACGCAGAGCTCGCGCAGGTGATGACCCAGGCCGGCGTGCGGCACGAGGCGTTCGTGACGGTCGTGGTGCCGGAAGGGCGGATCGCGAAGCAGGCCAAAGAGGCCGGCGGCGGCGTCGACGGCCGCGCCCGGGTGCTGTACGGGGTGATGGGCGGGATCGAAGCGCGACTGATGGGGCCGGTCGGTTGCACCAGCGTGGCCTGGCTGGACTCACCCGCGCTGGCGGCAGCGATCCGAACCGGCTTCGCGCCGGGCGACCGGGTCGGGCTCATCGCGGCTGACATCGCCGCCCAGAGCGACCCTCACATCGCGGCGACGTTGCCGATGGCCGCTGCCGGCCCTACGTCGACGCCGAACCCGGAGCGGCGCTACTACGCCCACGACGCGTGGCACTCGGTGACTTGCACGATCCTCCTGCCCGACAAGGGGGCAGTGATGGGGGCGTTGGCGCCGGTCTTCACGCCGACCACGGCGGGGGAGCGGCGCTCGGTGACCGTGTTCTTCGAGCCGATCAGCCACGACAAGGCCGACCGGATGGTCGGAGCTGAGTCGATGTCGTCAGACCTCGCGACCGAGATCCGCCGCAAGAGCGGGTTCAAGGTTCGCGCCTCGCACCGTCGCGACGTCGCCAGGGTCGAAGGCCAGGACGTCCGGCTGGCCGACGGCAACGCCTTCGTGCGGGTGGGAATCGCCGCCGCGGTGACCGTGCCCAACACCTTGTCGATCACCGACTTCGGCAGACGGTTGGAATCTGACATCACCGGCTCCGGCTTCAAGCCGCTCCGGCTGGACCTGGCCCAGGACTCAGGGTTCGCCGCCGCCTGCATCCCGCTCGGGATCGGCTTGCCGAAGCGACGGGGTGCCAAATGAGTTTCCGAGGTCAGGGGCATCGCGATGGGAGAGGGGTCGCGCAGCTGGTGGCGGACTTCGGCCATCAACTGCCGCCGCCAGCCCCAACCCCGGCCCGGTCGAAGGACGTCGACCCATTTCACGTGATGGTCGGCAGGCACGGTCGCTCTGGCCGTGCCTGCGGCTGGGCTCCGGTTCCTGCCCCGGTCGCGGCCTACCGGATGACATCGGAGCAGGTCGGCGGAGTGTGGCCGCTGATCGCCGGTGACGGGCTCCCGCCGACCGGCGCGCAGATGGGCATCGACTTCCTGTCCGGCGGCGCGTTCCACGTCGACCCGATCACCTGGACGCTGCAGGGCACCGCTGGGATCACCAACCCGAACATCATGTTCCTCGGCGCGCCCGGGCGAGGGAAGTCCGGCGCTGTGAAGATGTTCTGCCTGCGCATGATGGCCTTCGCCTACCGCACCCTGATCCTGGGCGATGTCAAGGACGAGTACGAGCCGTTGTGCCGGGCACTCGGGGTCCAGCCGCACGCCGTCGGGCACGGCCTGCCCGCCCGCATCAACCCCCTCGATTTCGGGCCACTGGGCAGCGACTGGACCGCGCTGCCCCGCGCCGAGGCACAGCGCCGCGCGGCGATGGTGTTCTCCCGCTGGCTGCTGCTGGTCCGCGGCCTGGTCGGCTCCCAGCACGTGCCGTTCGACCCGACCGCCGAGACCGCGGTCGGTCAGGTGATCCGTGACCTCACCGGCTACGCCTCCGGCGCCGACCGGATGGCCGAGATCACCATCCCGCAGATGTGGGAGGCGCTCAACAACCCGACCGATCAGCTCATCATCGACTGCCGCTACTCCGACCGGCAGCACTTCCTCGATGAGACCCGCCCGATGCGCGACGCGCTCGGCTCACTGGTCAAGGGTCACCTGTCCGGGCTGTTCGACGCACCGACCACCGTCAACGTCGACTGGCGTGCTCCCATCCAATCGCTGTCGCTGTCCCGGCTGGACCCGCTCGGAGACGAAGCGGTCGGTGTCGCGCTGACCTGCCTCAACTCGTGGGGCCGAGCGATGACCCAGGTCGCCGAACCTGGCGACCTGCGCATCATCGTCCGTGATGAGTGCTGGAAGCAGATGCGGCTGGGCATCGACGCGGTCAAGTCCCTCGACGCCGACCTCCGGCTGTCGCGCCGCGACGGCTGCATCCAGACCGTCATCGCGCACAAGCCCTCGGACATGCTCACCGTCGGCGACGCAGGCAGCCAGGCGGTGGCAATCGCCAAGGACCTGATGCACCTATGCGCCACCAAGGTGCTATTCGGACAGGACGATCAGGTCGGCGATGAACTGTCCGACCTGCTTGGCCTCACCCCGATGGCCGAACGGATCGTCACCGGGTGGGCCACCGCGGCCAAGGGCCGGGCCCTGTGGCTGGTGGGCTCACGCGCGGCGAAGGTACAAACCGTCCGCACGTCGATCGACGTGGCGCTGACCAACACCAATGATGCGATCACCGCCCCAGGTGAACGGCCAGAAGCCGCCCCATCCCGCGTCGGTGTTGCCGGGATGGCGTAAGTCATGACCGATCAGAGGGTCAGCAGCGCGCAGTGGGCGATTGGTGTTGCCGCGATGCCGTTCCTGGCGATGGCTTCGATGATGATGGTGATCGCGGGCGGCGGCGCCAACACCGCACCCCCGTCCAGCGTCTGCGGCGGCGGCGGCACGGCGCAGACGATCGGCGTCGTTCAGCTTGACGCCGAGCAGATGGGTAACGCGCGCACGATCGTGTCCGTCGCCGCCGGACGGCACCTGCCCTCCTTCGCAGCGGTCGTCGCGGTCGCCACCTCCTACACCGAGGTCAAGCTGCGCAACCAGCTCACCCAGACCGACCACGACTCCGAAGGGCTGTTCCAGCAGCGGATCTCGATCTACACCAGGCCAGTCGCGGACGATCCGGTGAAGGCGACCAACGCCTTTCTTGATCGACTTGTGAAGATCCCTAACTGGCAGACGAACACAGTCGGCGTCAACGCGCAGACCGTTCAAATTTCGAAGTACCCCGATCGTTACCAGCCCACCGCCCCGCTCGCGCGGCAGATCGTCGGGCAGTTCTGGCCGGCTGCTGCGGCCGCTGCCGGCCCGGCACCCGCCGGCACTGGCGGAACTGCGCCGGCCATCCCGGCGATCGGCTCCGGCCCGGCGATCGGCTCCGGCCCGGCGATCTGCGCGGGCGGCGGCGGCGCGATCCTCGGTGGCGGCGGAACAGTCGCGGGGAAGATCGTCGGGCCGACCGGCAACAACATGGCCGGCACAACGACGATTCCGAGCGGTTTCGTGATCAGCGGCTCAGCAAAGGGTCACCTGGCGGTCAAGTACGCCCTCGCGCAGCTCGGCAAGCCCTACCTGTTCGCCGCCGCTGGTCCGAACGCCTTCGACTGCAGCGGCTTGACGATGGCGGCCTGGGCCGCCGCGGGCGTCGCCCTGCCACACCTCGCGGCCGGGCAAACATCCAGCGGCACGGCCGAGCCCACCAATTTGAGCCAGGCCGTCGGCGGCGACCTGGTCATGATTCCCGGCTCGGACGGCACCGCTGCCAACCCCGGGCACGTCGGCATGATCGCCGGCTACGTTGACAAGCCCGACGGCCGGCACCTCTACATCGTCCAGGCGCCCATGGCCGGCGTGCCCGTCCAGCTGACCGAGGCCACCCAATGGTCCGGGCAGATCACCCACGTCCGGCGCATCGGCTGATGACCGTGGATCAGGAGAAGCTCATGGAGCTAGCACGATGACCGCCTCGCAGCAGCGACGCCGGAACCCTCAGCCGATCGGCCAGGGCTGGGAGACCGCGGTGGCGATCCTCGGCAGCGCGCTGCTGGTGCTCGGACTCACCGCGCTGTGTGGGCTGGGCGCGGCGTCGGCATTGTTCGGGCGGGGCTGGGTGTGGCCGAGTGGGACAGAAGCCATGGGTCACGTCATCGGCGGGTTATTGACCGGACGTCCCGGCCAGGGCTTCGGGGATCACCAAGCGACGCTGGTGGCCGGGCCGGTAGCGATATACATGTGCGTTGCGGTATGCGAGGTCGCAGCCATCGCCGCATCGATCACCGGTGCTGTGCTGGTCACGCGTTACCGGCGACCCGGTGACGCGCGCGGCGGTATGGCCACCCGCAGCGAGGCCGAGCAGGTGCTCGGGATCAGCCGCCTGCGTGCTGCTCGCGCGATCATCCGTCCTGATCTTCACGGGCCAAAAGCATCGAAGGGGAGCGGCTGATGAGCTTCGAACCGACCGACATCGGCTGGCGATTAGGGCGGTCGCAGACCCCTCACGGCGTGGAACTGTGGTGCCGGTATGACCGGACCACCGGCGTCTACGGCGAGCAGGGCTCGGGCAAGACCCTCGACGTCCTGGCACCGGCGTTGCTCGCGCACCGAGGTGCCGGAATGGCCACCCTGACGAAGGTGGATGACCTGCTGTTGACGGCTCATCGGCGCCACCAGCCGCTCACCCCCCGGTGGCCCGCCGCGCCCGATCGCCGTGCTGGACCCGTTCGGCGCCGCCTCGGGGTTGCCAGAGTTCGTGTGGGACCCGATTGCCGGCTGTGTCGACCCGATCCTCGCCGAGAAGCGAGCGAAGGCGTTCGCCGCCGGAACGGTCACCGGAGCGGTGACCGGCGGGCGGCAGGACAGCGCGGCCCGGTTCTACGCCGCTGAGACGGCCAAGGTGTTGCAGGGATTCCTGCACGCCGCCGCATTGACGGGGCGCACACTGGAGCACGTTCTGGAGTGGGTGGCCAATCCCGTCGCGGCCGAGCAGCCCGCCGAACTACTCCAGCAGCACCCGCATGCGGCGAAGTTCTGGGACGGCCTGCTCGCGGGTGCCCTGCACGGCTCGGCCGACACCGTCGGCAACACCGTTACCACCGTCCAGCAGGCGATGTCGCTGTTCTTCCAACCCGAGATCCGAGCCCGCTGCGTGCCGTCACGTGAGCGGCCGGCCACTGACATCGCCGACCTGATCGCCAAGCAGGGCACGGTGTACCTGCTCGGCCGGGAAGACCCCTACGCCTCGGCCGCACCACTGATGACAGCGGTCGCCGAGCACGTCCTGGACACCGCACTGGAGATCGCGAACAGCTCTCCATACGGGCGGATGACGCCCTGCTTCCTTGCCTGCCTGGACGAGCTGCCCTCCACCACTCCGCTGCCGACGTTGCGGGTGCGGATGGCCAACGAACGCGCGCTGGGGCTGTCCTTCATCTACGCCAGCCAGACCTGGAAGCAGATGGTCGTGTCCTACGGCGAGGACGAAGCCCGATCGCTGTTCGGGCTCACCAACAACCTGGTGATCTTCGGCGGCGGCAAGGACATCCACTTCTACAAAGAAGTCTCGGATCTGATCGACGACGTGAGAATAAGCCGCCAAACCATCAGCGACGGGCCCGGAGGCATCGGCACCTCCCGCTCCGGTGAGGACGTGCGCGTGCTGCGCCCCGGCGATCTCCGCCGCATTCCCGAGCGGCACGCCCTCGTCATCGCCGGCAACGCCCCGCCCATCATCACCAAGCTGCGCCGCTGCCTCGACGGAAAGGACGGCCAGTTGCTCAAGGCCGAACTGGACGCCACCCGCGCGCTGGTCAGCGGCTCCCGCGCGGTAGCCCCGGATGTCTCCCGGCGCACCGCCGACGCCATCGCCTACGCGCGCCAGCATCGGCTAATACCGGCAGCTGTTGAAGAGGATGCCTCACCGCACGGCAGCACTTCTTCCGCACAGGCGGGGTGGTCACGGTGATCCTGAACCGATTTCCGCAGCCCTCTGGGTCCATCCTCAAAGCCCTGGAGATGCTTGCGATGCTGCGCGATGGCGACCCTGAGCAGCTGCAGGCGCTGGAAGACCTGTCCGAGCTTCCTCGCCCGTGGGAGCCGGCGACGTGCCCGGAGCACCTGCGGGCCGCGGTATGGCGCTGGTGCGACGCGGTCACGGTGTGGCTCAACACCGACTACGCCTGGCGACCTGCTCATCTCATCCCAACATGCTGGCCACGCCACCCCCATATCGCCCGTGAGTTGGCGGTGCTCGCCTTCCTGCGCTGGGAGGCCGAAGAAGCGACCGGCCCGCATCTGCTCGAGGACTGGCAGCGCTACAGCTATCCGATGTTCTGCGAACGGATGGCCGGCCGGCTCGGCGACAGCACCTGCCGCACCGGCAAGCACCAGGACTGGCCCGCCGAAAGCCGAGTCACCGCTTACACCCAACCGGCGGCCAGCGCGGAGCGGCGGGCCCTCCTCACCGCCGACAGCGATTCATCCACAGATCCGGCGGGCGCTCTGTTCAGTACCCACCGCGGCGGCATGCTCACCGCTGATCTCTCACCGGAAGGAACCCGTCGATGACCAGCCACGCCGACAACCTGGCAATCACCTCCGCCGCGGCGGCGCTGTTCCGAGCCGCCGCGACCAGCGCCACCGACCTCGACAACGGCGCCCGGCTGCTCTGCCTAGCGGCGTTCGAGCACCTCAATCCGCTCAGCCCACCGGCATCGGTGCCGATGGAAAGCGCTGACGCCCGAGCGCTGATCCGGGCCGCACTCCGATTGCTCGCGACCCTGCCGACGCAGGAATTCGACAAGACGGCCATTCTCGACGCCGCCGCAGCCGGCCGGCGCGCCCTGCTCCACCTGGGCTAGCCCCGTGGCCACCTCGATCCACGACCTGCTCGACACCGCCAACCTCCATGCCGCAAAGACGGACCCCACCCCAGCCGGCCTCGCGGACGCAGCAAGCGCGATCGGACACCTCGGCCGCGCACTGCGGCTGCTAGTCAATGACGGCCTTTCCCAAGACGTCGGCGGATACCGCGAGCGATTCGTCTCCGAACTCGCCAACGCCTGCGCCGCCGCGGCAGGTGATGCTGCCTTCAGCGGTGCACCGCTCAGCCTGCTCTGCGGCGCCGCCGCCGACCTCGTCGGCATCCTGCGCCCGGAATGGAGCCACGCTGGCCGGTGGGCCGCCGCGCTGGCAGTCACCGAAACCGCCCGGCAGGTCGCCGCCGTACTCAGCGCCGGCGAGCAGCCCACAATGGGCCCGCAGCTGGCCTACCTGCGCCGCGCAACGGTTCTCGTCGAACGGACCGGCGCGATCGAACCCCCAACCGCCCGGCAGGCATGGCTACTGGACCGGCCGCTGCCCTCACCGGTCGCTGCCCACGAAGCAACCCCAGACACGATCGGCGACGCGATGGTCGCACTGGCACACCACAGCCGGCCCGGCACCAACCTGTCCGTGGCCGAAGTGCTCGCGGTATGCATCGCCGCCGAAACGGCCTGCCGGCACACACCGGTCAGCGCAGATAGCGGCCCGGCGCTCGCCGAGGCTGCGGCGGACGCCTGGCGGCAGGTCCGAGTCGCGCTCCGGCCGATCAACGACGGCAGCCGGCAACGGCACGACACCAGGCCCGTGGTCGTCGCGGCGGCTATACGGCTACACGACTCTGTGGTCACCGGCCGGGCAGACGCCTCATCATCCGACGACTTAGGGCCACTGTCAGGCCTCCGCACGGCCACTCAGCTGCTGCCAGCAATCGCTGAACAGCTGCGCCAGCAGGTACAACAATGGCCGGCAACCAGACAGCTATGCGCCTACGCAGCAGACCTGCCCTCCCGCGAGGACCGAGTCGCGCAACAGCTGGCCGGACACCGCCCCGAAGGACTCATCCACGTCGACATCGGTGACCTCACCCCGGTCCTGCACGCCCTTCACACCGCCGAATCGGCGACAGCAGCCCTCAGCATCGGCGCACCACCAGCAGGCTCAGACGCCAGCTCTATAGCAACTGGCCCGCTCCAACGCCTCACCGCCGCCAACCACCAACGATTAACCGACTGGCGAACAGAACCCAGGCGGACTGCAACGGCTCACGTCCCAGACCCACCGAACCAAGCCCGCCTGCATGTTGCTGGGCAAGCAGCTTCGCGGCCGAGATGACCGCGACCCGAAAGCAGGATCAGAGCAAAGATCAGAGGTCCTTACGTGGAGTCGGACAGTCGGGTCAGCGAATCAGTGTGTCTGTGGATAACCGGCGCTGGGCGGCTGGCAAACCCAGCTTCAACCTGTCGGCTGAACCGTCACCGGACCGGGTACGCGCTGCGTGAGCCAGTCCATGACCAACTGCTGGCGACACGGCCGACACAGGAACGGCAGGCAGGCGATGCCTGCCTGCCGTTCCGGTTCTCTGGCTTAGGTACCCGATGATCAGGGCGGCGAACTAGTTATGCGCTGTATCTCCAGCTGTACAGGTCGGCTTCCAAGATATCCGTGATACGGGTGCCGTGATTGTAGAGGCTGTGGTTTCCAGTACCGTGGTTAGGCTGATAGGTGTGGATGCCCATTACGAACCATGTGCCGTTGGCGTTGTACTGCAACACTGGGGCGCCGCTCGTTCGATAGTAGGTGTCGTTCTGGTAGAAGAGCTGATAGGCATCGGACGCCCGGACCTGGTCATCGCTGCACCATTGCGTGTGGATCGGCTTGTCCTTCGCATATCCGCAGATCCTCTGCGGGTAACCGACAAGGGTGCCGGTCTGCGACCCGTAATTAAACCAGCCGGTCTGGTTACCGACCGTGCAGTTGAGCTTGATCGCAGCGTAGTCGAAGCGCTCGTCCCGGGAGGTGGTCCATTCAGGCGGCACACCGACTGATTTAATCCTGCACATGGGGTACGGTGTGGTCGCGCCTTGGCGGCCGGGCCAGACCTCCACTTTGGAGAAGTCAATCCAGCCAGTGCTGGTGTATAGGCAGTGCGCTGCGGTTGCGACCATGTCAGGGCCGTACATCCAGCCGGTGCACCCATCCTGGGTGTCAGTACTCCAGATCTCCACCACGGCGCGGTATGGGAATACGGTAGTGTTGGGCTGGACCCTGTCTTCCGGCGAGAATACTTTGGCGTCGGCTGGAGCGACGCACACCAACGTCATAAGCGCGGCAATCAGCCCCCCAAGCAGCGTCGATCTGAACCATCGAGTTCTCGGAAAATTAGCGGACCTCATGGCTTGTCCTCCCTATTCAATGAGGGAATGACCGTCACCCCTGCGACGGCCTAGTCACTGTATGACTATCGGATGACACCCCACCCTACGACTAATCGGATGGCTTTGTCACTTCACGACTAGTCGGATGAAACCTAGCCTTTACGTGGAATCACCTGACATCATATGGCGAAGTAACCCGGGGGGCTGGGTGGCTCTGCCTGCACCGGCCGTTCCTGGTGAAAGACCTGGCAACTGATCATGAAACTCCAAGCCCGGGCAACTACGGTACGAAGGACAGCTTTGCCGAATCGGTTTGTACTGCAAGGGTTTTGCCGCATCGATCCCAGGCGTCGGCCGAGAAGACCCGACGCAACAGCTTGAGGTGGTTCTGGCATGGCGCTGTGGCGCGCAGGGTTTACGATTCTAAGCGGGCACATGTGGCGCTGAAGCTGCAGGTGCGGCTGTGCCGATCGATTTAACCTTGTTTTGATTGCATAGGTGACCTTGGGGGATGTTAGCGGGGGGCCGTGCTGATCCAGCGCGAGACGAGGCGGGCTTGCGTTTAGCACCGTCCTGGTCGGGGCAGGCGGCGTCATGATGGCCGCGTTTGCCGCTACAACCAACGTTGTCGCCTAACCCGGCTACCGTGTTGACGTGGGACGGCACCGATTACCAGCCGCAAGCGGGGCGAAGCAGTGGCATGGACCGAAGCATCCTGCTCAGTTTGCGGACCGGGGACGTCACCACTAATGAAACGGTCAGCCTGTGGATGCGTGCATTGCGGCTCGCATCAGGGGATACAAACTGTGGGTCATCCGGTAGTGGGTCAGTTTGAAGGGGACGCTGTAACGCTGCAGCTCAACGAGCGTGAATCAACGCTTGGTCAGTCAGTCCTCACAGCGCAGGATAAGCAGCCGTTGCGCACAGTCTCTACGAACCGCGGAACTAACCGCGCCTGTGGACAGACGGCTGGTTGTCCACGACTTCTGCCGTCCTGGGGTGAGCTGGCCGATAGCGTCAATAGGTTAGAGGAGCCGCCCATGAGGCGGCCCGGCCAGGTGTTAGCAGCACCGGACCGGGCCTTGATCGAACCCTGCGATCACAGGAGACGACCCGATGACGAAACTACCCAACCCCCATCCCGACCCCGGCCGCGGTGCAGCGACGAGGTCGTTCACCGAATCTGGGGCCACCGCACCCTGTGGTGGCTGCGCTGCACCGGTGCTATGCGGGCTGACAAGCCCAGCGGCGGGGTTGTGATCGGCTGGCCGAAGTTGTCGTGGCGGCGTCTACCTTCCCCGCCATGTTGACGACGTGGCGGTAGGAGCCGAGTGGCCCTGTCGAGTGAACGGGCCTCGTACCACCCATGAGGCGGCCCCGGCCGGTGTTGCGAGCACCGACCAGGGCCTTGATCGCTACCTACGCGAGATAGGCAACGACCCAATGAACGAATCTAACGGCTCCGACCGTTCCAGCTCGGCTGACCCCGGCGAAACCCCGGAGTGGGTGCCCACACCCGACCAGCCCTGGCGACCCATCCCTGACGGCGAGGACGGAGACAGCTTCCAGTACGACTATGGCGCGGACTGGTGCGTTGACCGGGCCAGCCATCCGCAGTTCCACGGCGGGTATCCGTCACCGAACCACCACCGCACCGAGTGCCGCAGCTATGACGGCTTCTTCGGTGCTCTGGACGACGGCGGACGGCCGGGGTACTTCTCGGCCTACCTGGTGCGCCCGTTCCGGTTCGGCCAGCTCGGGCACACGCCCGATGAGACCCGGCTGGCTATCGAGTTCGAGCCGGCCGAGGACACCGGCGGGGAGCCGTTCCGGTGCACCGTGCACCCTGCCAGCATCCGCAACCTCGCCGCGTACCTGGCCCACACGGCCGACGTAGAGGAAGGCTGGCGACCACCCCGGCACATCAGCCAGGGACTGACTGACTCCTAGCCCGGTGCAGCCCGGCCAAACGCACGCTGAGGCGTGCGTGCTGTCTGACCGTGAGGCGCAAGTGGTGCGGCTGCTGCTGTCCGGCCTCCGGGTGCCCCTTATCGCTCGGCAGCTCTACCTGTCGCCCAGCACCGTCCGCAACCAGTTGTCCATGGTGTACCGAAAGCTGGGCGTCAGCTCGCAGCAGGAGCTGATCTTGCTGTTTCACGGGTTCTGGCGCGACAAGCGCACCCCGGCCGCCCTGCTAGGCGCCGAGGTGCTGCGACAACCACGGCCGCTATGCGCGGCCTGCCTCACGCCTGGTGGCACTGACAACCGGCCACCCACACGGCGGGGGTAAGCGATTGCCAAAATCATAACGAAAGCGTTATGGTTTTGACGGAGGTGGGCGGGTGGATCTAGCGCGGAAGCGGCTGTGGGATGTCGCAGTGGACCAGTATGGCTATGTCACGCTCCGCAACGCTGACGACCTCGCGATCGATGGGTATGCCGTGCGGATGCTGGCCGCCCGGGGCCAGCTCGAACGGGTGGCGCATGGCGTGTACCGGTTCCCGCAGTTCCCGGCCGGCGAGTACGACCCGTACATGCTGGCCGTGCTGTGGACCGGCGCCGCGGACGCGTGTCTGAGCCATGACACCGCCCTGGCCTCCTACGAGGTGTGCGACATCAACCCTGACCGCATCCACGTGACGCTGCCGAAGGGCCGCCGGATCCGGCGCCGCGGCGGGGAGTTGTACGTGGTGCATCACGAGGACCTCGTCACTGAGCAGATCGGGTGGTGGCAGCAGATCCCGACGGTGACCTTGGCAACCGCCATCGCCCAGTGCATCGCCAGCGGTGTGCCTGGTTATCTTGTGCGGCAAGCGCTGGCCACCGCGCGTGAGCGGGGCGCGCTCACCCGGGCAGCTGCGGATGAGCTGTCCCATGAGCTGGAGGCGCGGGATGGCGGCTGACGGCCTCGGCCCAGCACAATCCGATCCCTTGACACGTCTCACCTCGTTGGGTGAGCGCGGCAAGGAGCCGGCCTCTAAGAGCATCCTCAACGCCTGGGTCAACCAAGCCCAGGCGCAGGTCGGCCTCGACACAGGCCGGCTGGGCTGGCTGGTCGCCTCGACCGTGGTCGTCGCCGCCCTTCAGCGCGCCATCGATGAGGAGGGCCGGACACGCTTCCTCCTAAAAGGAGGCACCTACCTGCAGCACCGCCTGTCCTGGACCGGCCGGCCGACGAAAGACATCGACGGAATGGTGCAAGGCGACATCGATGAGTTCCTGGCCGCCCTCGACGATGCACTACGGCTGCCGTGGGGCCCGCTCGTACTGACCCGCGACGCCATCGAGGTCATCAACACCCCCGGCAAGATCATCAAACCCCGACGGTTCGACGTTCTCGTCTCGCTCAAGGGTCAAGTCTGGCGACGAATCCAGATCGAGATCGCACCCGACGAGGCAGGGGCGTCGGGCGAGCAAGACATCCTCGCCGCACCCGGCCTGCACCACTTCGGCCTGCCCAGCCCGGACCACCTGGTCGGAATCGCCATGCGGTTCCAGATCGCACAGAAAATCCACGCCGGGACCGACCCACACGACCCACCAGACCTGCGCAACGACCGGGCCCGCGACATCGTCGACCTGCTACTACTGCGCGACCTGGTAAACGCAGAACAGTCGCCCACAACTTACGAAGTAAGACATGCTTGCGTGTCGTTGTTCGAGTCACGGGCCGCGGAAGCCCGGGAGCTAGGGCGCCTCGAACGCAGCTGGCCACCCATAGCGACTGCCCACGAGCACTGGTCCCGCGACTACTCGGTCGCCGCAACAGCAGGTGGCGTCACTGTCTCCCTCGCGAACGCGGTCAGCGAACTCAACACTTGGATCGCCCAGATAGACGCGGCCGGGTAACCACGCTGGACTTACTGGATGTGTCCCATTAGATGGTGACTGCTGTCGCAAAATAAAATGGGTTGCACTTGAAAACCTACAGATGAAACGGAGCCAGGCCATACTTGGCTGCTGTCTCATCTATGACCAGCCATTCTGACGTCGCGGATAGCGCTCCGGCGACCTTTTGTCACGCTGGTTTCCGCCGAAGCCCGCGACATGCGCCGCAGTCACGTGTCGGTGGGTTTACGGGCTGCAGATAACAGTCAGGTCAGCAGATCCGACCTCGCGGACGTAGACCTCTGTGCAGGCCAGCAGGTGCAGAATCTGCTCGCTGACTCGCTCGCGGCTGAGGCCGGGTTGCACGATGACGATCTCAAGTTCGGGAAGGCTTCGGCTAGCTCGGTCAAGCATGTCGTAAAGGGCGTCGAGATCACCGCGTTCGAAGCCGCTTCGTCGGCCGCGCCGTAGTCGCCCTCTCTCGCGGGCAATAAGCCTTTCGATCATTACCGGCAGGCTGCCTCGGCGTCGGGCACTCTTCTGGGCCTGGCCACAGAGTTCGTAGAGGTCCTTGACGCGCGCCCCTGGGACGTCTTCGCACGAGAACTTGCAATGCGTGAGACGGACTCGCAGTGTTTGCTGTTGTCGCATGATGGCGACGATGTCCGCGACTTCGCCTGCGCCATCATCGTCCAAGATCACTTGCCAGTCTTCGGCCATGAGACTCTTGATCGCCCGAGCTTGGATCGATTGCTGATCGCGTTCTTGTCCCTGTGACTCGCGGCGGATGTCGATGCCGCTGGTGTTGAACATCTCGAACTTGTCGCGATCGTACGGAGAGAGGTCTCTATTGGGCCGTAGAAGAATCCCCGGCTGCTGGACGATCGCGTCGTCTTCCAGAATCACGCGAAACCCGAGCCGGTTGAGGATTTGGGAGAGCGGTGCATCGCCACGAGCCCGCCGAACGATCGGCTCTGTGCCGATCGGCTGAACAAGCATGCCCTCGCCATTGACATCGACCTGGTAACGAGCAGTCCAGCTTGGCGTCGCGATTTCGATGATTGGGGGCTCGGGCTCGAACGTCATTACTCGGAGGTCAGCGAACGCCAGGGCTTCCTGAACATCACCCAGGTCTAGGAGCGGTCCTTCGCCGGAGGTGTTTTCTAAACTGTCTGGAAGCTCGACTGCCAGAGAAACTCGGTTCGGCCACTGGGTCAAAATCTCCGGTCGGATAAAGGACGCGATGACCGTGTCGACATTGATCGCATCGTTGATGATCAAGCCGCCGATCTTGTCGCACCAGTCGATCCAATGCTTCAAGCTGGGCACGGGAGCGTAGCTCCAGATCCGTCCTTTCAAAGAGGCACCCACACTTGCGCGTTCACCCCCCTCGAAGCCGGTCGCGAAAATGTTGGTTTGGGTCTTGGTCTGTGCCTCGGCCGTCGGGAAGCCCTCGGACACGTCTGCGCCGACGTGGGAGGTGAAGCGCCGCCAGCGGTTGCGGTTATCGAGCAGACCGACCGTCGTTGGAATGCGGCGCTCGAGTCGTGCCATGGTGCGGTACACGTTTGGTCCGCGGATGAGCTGGACCGAGTCACCGCAGAGCGCTTGCGCCTCCCGTTCGTAGTGCCCATCGAGGCCGGAGCAGTTGATGTACAGCAGGGCGCGGGCCTCGTCCCAGTACAGGGCGTAAAAGACATGGTTGACGTCTTCCACCGTTTGAAGGTCTGTCCACGAAACAGGCGTGTGCACCTCGACGATGAACCAGATAACGCGCCAGTCGGCGTTCAGCTGCATTCGCCCGGACACGAGACGCTCAGGCGGGAACATCGTCTCGAGGTTGGCAGGGTTCCAGTCGATGCAGGTAGTCCGATAGACAACCGTGCTCATTCGCGGCAGCGCGTTACGAACGGAAAGACTTGCCGTTTGCCCAGTGAAGCCGGCTTCGAACTCATCGACGTCACGTTCCAAAGTAGTCCGAGTGGCGCTGAGGTCCACGATCAGATTGTTCCAGTCCGCGTCCTCAAGGTAGAGCGCGCGCAGGTTTTCATCGAGTTGGCCCTCCGGTCGTGCGGCGATCACGGTTGCCGTACCGACGGTGGAGCTAGTCCGGGCGAAGCGCCCGATGAACTGGAGGGTGATTCCTAGGCTTCGATGCACATCGTGCAGGGCTGCGATCTTGAGATTGGGCAGGTCGTAGCCTTCGCCCAGCATGTCGACGCAGACAATGACGCGGGACTCACGCGTAGCCAGCTTGTCGAGCGCCGATTTTCGCTTTCGTGCGCTCAACCTGCTGTGGATCACCTGCGGGTCAAACTGTGGTCCCAACGCCGCGTAGAGTTCCCGAAGCTTTTCTGCCATCGAGATGCTCGCCACGCGCGCCATAGCCAGATGATCGAAGCCGGCGTCGAGGTCGCTTTGCAGAAGTTGCAGAGCCGCTTCGGCTATCGCCTTATCGGGGTCTTCGGCCCCGCGTATTGGCAGGTAATCGATGGGTGCGTAAAGGCCGATATCTTGGGCTCCGCGGAGCGAGAACGTGTAGACCAGGCGGCCACCCAGGCGGCGACCGTCTTGCCGGTACGGTGTCGCGGTGAACTGGATTTTCGGTTTATCGCCTAATGCGTCCCTGATTCGCTTCCAAGTTGGGGCCGCGATGTGGTGCGCTTCGTCGACGAATAAGTGCGTACACTCATCGAATAAGGCTTGTTGTGTTGCTTCAGGTGACGCAGCGAGTGCTTGAGGCGTCGCGACGATTACATTTGTCGCCGCGGCGAAGCCGGCGGCATCTTCTGTCGTTTCGAATTTGTGCAAGACACGCCCCACGCGAGGTGCGGCCGCACCGCCGCCCACGATCTCCGTTGAGCGAAGCACGCCCAGCGTTTCGAATTTGGAAGCAATCTGCTCTCGTAAACCGTCTGAGGGCACAAGGACGAGGACTCGTCCGAGCTGCTGCGCGACAAGTAGAGCGATCATGAGATCGGTCTTGCCCGCCCCGGTCGGAAGCACGACCGTGGCTGACTCGCTCTCGCCGGTCGTCCAGTACCCGATGACTGCGTGGAGCGCACCTAGCTGCGGTCGACGAAGACCGATCGTCGCTGCCTGCCAGTCGAAGCACTTGTCCCACGACTGCACAACTGCTTCAGGTGGCGGTCCTTCTGCACCGGAGATTGGGTTCTTCTTGCCCGCCTGCCCGATTACCGCCACTCGACCATTATTTCCTCGGGATCATTGCGATCCGCTTAGGCGCTCGGATGGAGCCGCATCCCATTCAGTTCTGCCGACAGTAACGGCCACCAGTGTCCGTACTAGCAAGCCGATATCGGGGCATGGAGTGGTCGCGGCGTTACAGGCCTACGTGGTGCTAGCCCGATATTCGGCGTTGCCGCCTCATTCTCGCCTGGCGCGCGATGCCGTTTGCCCGCGGAAGAGGGATCGTTGCGATGCTGGCGATGGGCGGCTGATGGGGACGACGAGGGTGTCGTGGTTCGACGGGAAGCAGGTCGCACGTCGTTTCGCCAAGTTGTTTCGCTGCCGGTTTCAGGGCACTCGCGAGGCTGTGTCGATGATTGCGCATTAGCGGCGAGGAACACGACGCGGGTGCTGAGACGCCGGTGGTGCGAGGTCAGGTTCGACCGGTGCAGACGGGAAGTGCGGTGTCCGTCGGCGAACTGTGGTCACCCGGTCAGCAGCATCGCGGCGGGCCCGGGCCTGAACGGAGTTTGCGGGTGCCGCCCACCGCTGACTTTGAGGCAAGTCGCCCGCTAGGGCCGATGTTGAGGTACCCCACGAGCCTGGCTCAGGGGAAGGCAGGATCGGTAGACGCTCCGCGAGTTGCCTCTTGGCCAGCCCTCGCGGGTCAGCGGTCCACGCCTCGACAGCGTCGATGACCTCCGAGATCGCCGTCTGCTTTGAGATCCCGGTCTCGTCGACGAGGTGGTCGATGTGCTGGATCCAGCCGGCAGGGAGCGCTGCGATGACCTCGGCTGCGCGGCGGGTGGCAACCATGCGCCCCTCGGCGGTGTTGAGTCGGTCGGTGTGCTCGCTGAGCCGGGCGGTGATCACCGCGCCGGCGAGGCCGGTGGCCCGGGACAACGCGGTGTGAAGTGCTTCGGGCCCGGTGGCTTGCAGCATCTCGGCCGGGTCCTTGCCGTTGGCGATGACGAGGTGTTGGGGGCTGGCCCCGCGGGCGGTGAGCTGCCAAAAGGCGCGGTGGGCGGCTTGCTGGCCGGCAGCGTCGGCGTCGGTGGCGACAACCGGGTGCGGTCTGCCCGATCCGATGTGTGGTAGGAGCTTGTCGGCTTGGGTGTCGGTGAACGCCGTGCCGAGCGGGGCGACGCCGACGAAGTCACCGTCGCCGGCGAGGGTGACTGCGATCGCGTCCAGGGGGCCTTCGACGAGCACCACGGCGGCGCCAGTGGCCAGCGCGGGTGTCGCTTCGGTGAGGCCGTACAGGGCATTGCCTTTGCGGAACAGGTCGGTCTCGGCGGTGTTGAGGTACTTCGGTCCCGCGTTGCGGGATTGGCCGTCGTCACCGTCATGTGCGGGGTTGCGGCGACCGATCCAGCCCAGGATCTCGGGACCGCCGTCGGCGCTGATGTCCTTGATGGGGAACACCAGCCGGTCACGGAATTGGTCGATCACTCGTCCGGTGGAGGCGACGCGGCCGAGGCCCGCGGCCACGATCTCCTCGTCGGTGGCGCCTTGTCTGCGCAGGTGGTCGGTGAGCGCGGTCCACCGGCCGGGGGCGTAGCCCACGCTGAACCGTGCGTCGCCGGCCAGGTCGGTGCCCAGTCGTTCGGACAGATACGTCGGCGCCCACGCGTCGCGATAGTGGTCGGTGAAGAAGTCCTCGGCGAGGCTGTTGAGTTCGACGAGGCGGGCGCGGGGAACGGCGGCGGTGGCCCAGAAGTGCTCCTCGTCGGCGCGGGCGAAGTCGCCGGCCTCATCCTGCGCGTCGAGTGCGGCGTGGGCAGCTGCTATCGGGTCTTCCTCAAGATCGGTGACATACCGCTGAGCTGCACCATCACCGGCCGGGGTCAGGTTCTCGCGGCTGAGCGGCCCGGCTTCAAGCTCGGGCTCGGGCTCGGTCAGGCTGGTGAGCCAGTCGTCGTCGAAGTGCTCGTCTGCCTCGGGCAGCGCGGCCGGCGTCGAGCCCGGGCGCAGCGTGTCGGACACCGGTTGCTCAGTCAGCGGGATGGCGGCGGGGGACAGGTGCCTCGACAAACGCCACCACAGGGCGGCGGCGGGTTGCTCATCGGGTAGCGGCGACTTGCCCGCGACGGCGTGGGTGAGGCTGGTGATGTCGATGCCGGCCCGCTCGGCGATGGTGAGCCGGTCGGCGAGCGTGGGCCAGTACGGGTCGGCGGCGATCCGCTCGGCGATGCGGTCAGCGAGCGGCTTCCAGCGGGCGGTCGCAGCTCGCGGGTCGCCGAGCAGCCGGGTGACCCGCTGGTCCAGCGCTCGTTGGGCGCGAGCGTCGGCGGCGGCTGGCGCGAGCGGGCCGGTGGGCCGCCGATCGGCGTCGGGCACGTCGTGGGCTGCTCGCCACACCGCCAGGTCCGCCGCGAGCGCGGGGTTCCGGTCGATGATCGGCAGCGCCCAGCCCGGTGCGCTGGTCGGCGTCCAGGTCCGTGCCCGGGCGGCGACGTCGCCGGCTGCCGCGGTCACCAGGCCGCCGCGGTCGTGCAGATAGCTGCCCCACTCGCTATCGGCTGCCAGAGCCTCGGGGACGGCAGGCAGCCAGGACAGTGGAGGGCCGTTGCGCCCGGGGACGGCCGACCGGCGCCCGGTCGGGTCCAGCCGCCAGTCGAGCACCGCGGCCACGTCGTGTGCGTCGGACAGGCCCCGGTTCGAGCTGAGCGCCTGGCGCAATAGGTCGGCTGGGTTCTGCCCGTCGACGGCGCACAGGGCGAGGTGTGCGCGCAGGGTTGGGTAGGCATCGTGGCGGGTCAGGCCGGGCAGCGCGGCCTCGGCGGCGTTGTCGATGCGGCTCATCGCCGCGTTCCCGTGCTCGCGGTTGAGATAGTCGACGGCAGCGGTATGGAGCGAGTCGTAGTAGCGGTCCGCGGCGGCGGCCAGTCGGGTGGCGGGGTCGGCGAGGCTGCGGGCGTGCCTCGCGGCCGAGACTGGGGCGTCGTCGCGGGCGAGCACCCGGGTGAGGATGTCGACCGCGGTGGGCGGCAGCAGAGCGTCGCGGGTGATGACGGCGTGCTCGTCGCCGTCGCCGGCGGTGCTGAGGTAGAGGTGGTTGGCGTGCCGGCCGCGGGTGATGGCGACGTAGAGCAGTTGGCGGGACTCGCGCCCGGTTGCGATGGTGTGGCAGGTCTCGGCGGTGATGCCCTGGGCGCCGTGCACGGTGCAGGCGTAGCCGAGTGAGACGTGCTCGGCGACGTAGCCGGCCGGGAGGGTGATGTGGCGGCCGGTGTCGTGGTGGATGACGTCCAGCGCGCCGGACTGGCGAACCTGTTCGATGATCCAGCGGTCGCCGTTCTTGACCCAGTCGTGCGCGCCGATCGGGATTTTGCGGTTGTTCTGGCGGGTGATGATCGCGTCCCCAGCTGACGCCTGGGATTGGTCGACGAGGGTGACCTGCCGTCCGACCGGACCGGGGTGGGTGTCGAGGCGGTCGCGGCGGGCTCGGTCGTTGAGTTCGGCGACGAGATCTCGGGTGGGCGCGAGCATGATGCTGTCGCGACCTGCGGCGCGGTCGGCGGACCAGGCGGTGTAGGCGTCGGCGGTGGCGGTGCTGAGGTCGCCGACGTGGATGCGGTTGTTGTCGGTGTAGTAGGCGATCGCGGCCGAGTCTCCGTCGCGCAGGGCGAGCGACGCGGCCCCTTCGGCGTGGTTGGGGGCGCCGGTGACGGGGTCGGTGAACCGCATGACCTGGGACAGGGTGACCGCGCCGTGGACCTCGCCGATGTCGCGCAGCACGCCGCCGGCGCCGATCGCGGCCAGTTGCTGGTCATCGCCGATCAGGCGCACTGACCCGCCCCGGTCAAGGACGTACTCGATTGCTTTCGCAAGGTCGGAGGTCCCGGCCATCCCGGCCTCGTCGATGACGACGAGGGTGTCCGGGCCGATCGCGGTAACCCAGGGCGGAACGGTGATGCCGGTCTGCAGGCAGTGGATCAGCTTGGCGAGGGTGTCGGTGCTGCTGGGCGCCCCAGGACTGCGCAGCTCCTCCCGCAGTACGGCCGCCGCGGCGGCGGACGGGGCCAGCCCGACGACCGTGCCGCCGTCGCCGGTCCACGCGCGGGACAGCACCCGCATCGCGGTCGTCTTGCCGGTGCCTGCAGGGGCCAGCGCGAGCTGAACGCGGGCGCCGGAGGTGGCCAGCTCCCGGACGAGCCGCACCTGTCCTGGGTTGAGCTCGACACCGTTGGCACTCGATTCCAGCAGCGCCAGGTCGATCGTGTCATCGCCGATCTTGTGCCCGTCCCTGCGGGCGGCGGCTACGATGATGGCCTGTTCCGCGGCGACGATCTCCCGCGACGTGTAGAGCTTTGAACCAGCTACCACGTACACCGATGTGCCGTCCGAGCGGCGTAACACGGCTGGCTCGGTGACAGATTCTGCGCTGTCCAAGGACAGTGACAGCGCCGGTGACAATGCCTTCGCGACGACCCTATCGACGGCGTGATCGACGTCGCCGAGCCTGATTCCGGCTGCGCGTACCCGCCGTTCGGCCTCTGCTCGGACGTGATTGTCCTGCCAGACTGCTCGCGAGGACTGCACAGTGGCCAGAACCTGGTGTGCGGTCTGCTCCACCCATCGAGTGGTGACCTGCTGCGGCAAAGGGCGCCGGCCCGGAGGGTGCAGGGCCCGGTGGACATAGTCGCGCAGCCCGGCCTCGCCGCCGAGAACTCCGAGAGCTTCCGTGCGCCAGGCCGCGCGTTGTTCGGCGTGTGCGCGGGGTTCGTGTTTGCGTTGCCGGGTCTCCAGGTTGGCTTGCTGGGCCAGCTCGATGGCCTCGTTCGCCGTCGGCGGCCGCCCGTGATCGGCCTGGAACTGCGCAGACAGGACCGCCCGGCGCTCATCGATCGACGCCCGGCGCTTGGACCAATGCCCCGGCAAGTCCCCGTCCACGCCGACGACTTCCCGGATGGGTCGCTTGCCGGGATCGGCGCCGGGCCGGTCGGCGAAGCGAACCCCCAGCCGCACGATTAACAGCGCCTCCAGGCGGGTGTTGTATCGCTCGGAGGCAGCCACGTTGTTCTTGAAGAACGGCCGCCCGTCCAACGCCAGCCACTGGCCGTCGTCCTTGGCTTGCACCTTGTTCGACACCGCGACGTGGGTGTGCAAGCCCGGGTCGCCAGCGCGGGAATCACGATGGGTGAACGCGGCGGCGATCAGCCCGTGCACCTCGACCTGGGCGACGCCGCCCTTGCCACGCCGGGTGTAGGTCGCGTTCCGCTCCAGCCAGCTGATCGTGTCTGTGACGGCGTCGTGATGGGCCTGCTCGATGATCTCCGCGACCTCGCGCGGTGCGACCGCCCAGAGGGTGGAGACGCTCTTGACCGGGGAGAAGGACAGGTCGTAGCCGGCCACCGCGGTGGTGGCCTGCCGCGAGATCCGAGCCAAGTGACCGGACAGCTCGCGGGCATCGACCGGGTCACGACCGTAGGTTTCGGTGAACATCCTGGCCGCGATGTCGCTGCGGATCTGAGCGCGGACCTCAGCAGGGACCGGTGTATCGGCGTGCAGTCCCTGCCTACTGTTGTAGTCGCGGAACGCCCCCGCCGTCCGCCGGTGGAACATGTTCACTTGCTCGTAAACCCGATACGGATTGCCCAGCCGGCTGGCCGCGTCGATCTCGAAATGATCCTTGCCCGCAGCCCTGGCTGCTTCCTCGATTGCACCGGCGTTCGGATGCCGGCCCTGGCCGAACAGCGCTCTCATCTGCGCCTCGGTGACACACCCGGCCACGGGGAGATCAGTCAGGCTGGACAGGCCGGTACCCAACCAGACGCCGGGCGCCTCACCCTTCTCGCTGTAATAGCCCGCCAGGTCGCCGTAACCCCGGTGCGTGGCGTCAGCCGCTGCCACCTGACGAGTCAGGTAGGTGTACCCATCACCCGCCGACAGCTTGTGCAGCGACATCACGACCAGACAGTCGCCTGACCCGGTGCTCTAACCTGTCAACCCGACCAATTGTCGGTAGCAGGGCTATACCGCTTGTGGTTCCATCCGATGTCGAGCTTCGCTCGAGAATCGAAAGATTCAGTGAGGTGGTGTGTCCGGCTCGGCAGTGAGGTTCGCGACCCATGCTGGGGTCGTGTCGGCGGTCGGCTGGGCCGCAGCCGCATTCTTCAGCTGTTCCGTTACTCGCCGGAATGCGGAGTTATTTAGGACTGAGGTCACGGCAGTGGAGACGGCGGTGGTGTCGGCTCTGATCGGATCGAGCACTTCGGCGACCCCAGGGACATCGCGGCGGTCATGCGCGGTCATGCTCCAAAGAGCTCCGGTGTTGCCACCCGGCCGGGCTGTCGTGAGGCGGTCCGGACACGCCGGATGTGTTGTTCGGCGCTTTGTCGGTGACCAGGCTTACAGTGATCCTGGCCGTCGATCCCGGTACGACCCGAGCACCAACCCACTCCCCTTCCTTTAGGCGGCCAGAGAGCAGGCCGTCATGTCCTCGTCCCCTCCTCGACCTCCAGATTTGCGCACGCAGGCGCACGCGCTCGGGATGCGGGCCACAGGCACCGCGTGGCTTCTCGGTGCGGGCGCTTCAGCTGAATCGGCCGTCCCGACCGCCGGTCAGCTCATCGACCGGCTCCTGACTGAGCTGTACGCGCGAGAGAACAACCTCACCGTCGCTGAGGTCGAAGCGCGACCCAACTGGCTCCAGAATGTGCGCGCCGCCTACGACGGGCGCAAGGGGCTCCCTGCGCTGCGCGATGTCGCCATGTACAGCGCTGTGTTCGACCGGGTCTTCCCCGAGCAGGACATCCGCGCGCGTTGGCTCGAAGGTGAGCTGGACGGGCGACGGCCACACTTCGGCCACCGTGGGCTCGCGGCCATGATGGCCGCCGGCGTCGCCCCCTTGGTGGTGACAACGAACTTCGATCCGCTCATCGAGGACGCCTACGACGGGCTGCGTGCTGTGCTGGGCCTGCCGCGGCTGACGGTGCTGGCACCGCATAGTTCGGCCAACACTGACTACGCGGTCGCGACGGACAAGTCGCCGCTGCTGATGAAGATTCACGGCGACCTCGGGACGGTCACTCCTATGAACACCGTCGACGAGCTCGCCGTCGGCGACGAGGTGCTTCGTGGCGCGGTCCGCTCGAAGCTGTCGCGGTTCGGGCTCATCGTTGTCGGCTACTCCGGCAGAGACCAGGCCGTGATGCGCATGCTGACCGACGTCCTTGAGCACGACACGCCGTACCCGAACGGGCTGACGTGGATGCGTCGGCCCGAGGACGAGCTGGCGCCGGAGGTGCTCGAGCTGCTGGAGGCGGCCCGTTCCGCTGGCGTGTCACCGGTCCAGGAGCTTGTCGCGGGCAACTTCAGCGACCTGATGACGCACGTGCGCCGTGCCGTGGTTTTGCCGGATAACATCACCGACTACCTGGCCCAGCTGAGTCCGCCGCCGGTGCGCCGACCCGCAGCCATGCCCGCCCCGGCACAAGAGGGCCGGTACCCGCAGGTCCATCTATGTGCCGCGCGGGTGCTTGCCGCGCCCGGGCAAGCGCGGGTGCTGGATGTGCCCTCGAAAGTGACCGCCGAGCAGGTCCGGGACGCTCTACGGCACGCCCACGCCAAGGCTAGCGCCGCGAAGGTCGACGGCCGCTGGCTCGGCTTTGGGCGTGACTTCGATCTTCAGCAGGCGCTGCGCCCGCTCGGAGGGAACCCCACAGAGCAGGTGGTCTCACTGAATGCGTCCGACAGCACACTGGTCCACGGGCTGTTGGTGGAGGTTGCGGCGCTGGCGTGCGGCCACGTGCGTGGGTTGACGCCGGTGCTGCGCACCAACCGCCGCCACCAGGTGCGCGTCGCCACACCGCGGAGCGAGATCGGATCGTCACGAGCGCAGTCTGTCCTGTCATCCGCGGCGGGCGGGCCGGTGACCGGCACGTTGAAGGTCGAGGGGCTGACGGTGCCGTGGGCGGAAGCGGTGACGCTGTCGCTGGCGCAGGTCGCCGGGCACTGGCATCTGCTGCTGACACCGGACATCTGGATCCGCCCGGCCGGTGAGGACGCGGCGCAGCGGGCCGCGGTCCGAGCCGCCGGGCAGGAGTTCACCCGAGAGCGGCTCGCGACGCGGTACACGTCTAGGACCGGGCAACTGCTGCGGGGGTGGCTATCGCTGCTGAGCCCGGAGGACCTGCCCGTGTGGGACGTCCCTGAAGGCGACGGGGTGCAGGCGGCGTTCCGGCTCTCGGCCACGCCGCTGGCATCAGTGCTCGCGCCCGGCGGCCAGTTCCCCGTCAATGGAGGTTCCCGATGACCGACAACCCGCTGCTGTCGCACACGCGCTTGGCGGAGCCGCTGCTGTCGTTTGACCCGACTGACGCCTCGGCGGTCCACCAAAATCCGTTGGCAGGGCTAAAGCAGTTCGGCCCACATTCGAGCGTGCTGTTCGGGCCCGAAGACGCCATCCGGGTTCTCGCTATCGCCCCGGCAGATACCGCTGACAAAGTCGCAGGGCTACTGCGCGAGCTGCGTGATGAGGCGCAGCCGCGAGAGCGGCGGGAGTACCTGCCGCCGTTCCCCGGTTTCAATGCGGCGTTCCGCACTCACCTTTACCCGGCGGGGCAGAAGCGTGTCGCGCTGCCGGGCGATCTCGACGCCCAGTTGGCGGCAAGCTCCACACCGGCGAGGTTGCTGGCCGACACCGTCTGCGGCGAGATCCGCCGCGTCCGCGATTCTGGCAGCGGCTTCGATGTGGTCGTGATTCATCTGCCTGAGCGATGGTCGCGGTACTTCACCGCCGATGGGTTCGACGTGCACGACCACATCAAGGCATTCGCCGCACAGCTGAACGAGCCGGTCCGCACGCAGGTGCTCAACGATCAGCCGATGAGCTACCACTGTCGCGCATCGGTGCGATGGCGTCTGGCCAGCGCGCTGTACGCCAAAGCCGGGGGGGTGCCGTACAAGCTCGTCACCGGCGGTCTGATGAACCCTGGCACGGTCTATGTCGGGCTTGCCTACGGTGTGCGTGAGCCCGGCGGGCCCGACCAGCAGTTCGTTGTGTGCTGCAGCCAGATGTTCGACTCCGCTGGCGGCGGGCTGGAGTTCGTCGCGCACGACTTCGGTAACGAGGTCGATGCGCGCAACCCGCTGCTGAGCACTGAGCAGATGCGCACCGTGCTTTCGCGTGCGTTGGACGTCTACGCCGACCGGCACGCCGGCAAACGCCCGGTCAGCATCGTGGTCCATAAGCAGACCGACTTCACCAGCGACGAGGTCAACGGCTGCATCCAGGCATGGGGGACGGCGGACAACCTCTCGTGCGTCACCATCGCGACCCCCGCCTGGCGCGGTGTCGAGGTCGAGTCGGTAACCGGCTCTGGCGCGCCGAAGTTTCCGTACGCGACCTCGCGGGGGAATCTGGTGCAACTCGATGAGTTCTCCGCCCTGCTGTGGGTGGCAGGTAACAGCCCGGCCATGACTGCAGGCGGGCGGAACTACCTGCCCGGCGGCAAGGGCACACCGCGGCCGCTGCAGCTGACCCGCTGGGCCGGGTCCGGGCCGTTGGAGGAGATGGCTGGGCCGGTCCTGGCGCTGTCGAAGATGGACTTCAATAGCGACAGCCCATACACATCGCTGCCGGTGACCATCCGATACGCGCAGGTGCTGGCGCGCATCGTCAAGACCGAGAACCTACCGGCACGACCATACGACTTCCGTCTGTTCATGTGACCCGAAGCCGCTCCTCACATCGCAGTCACGTCAGATAACTTTCGATCAGCCGTTCACGGCGCACCTATCAGAAGACTGGCACGGCAGGCTGCTCAGCTCGGGATGAGCTCCGCACGGTCGACGGAGATCCGCGGCGACGCTGCCACCTGTCCGCATGCGGACGGCAGCCACGGTAGCCGCGTGGAGCAGCGGGCCGATCGTGCCGGGCGTCGTTCAAGCGCAGCCGCGCTCAGCCCGTCGGCGATGGATAGACCGGCCTGCCCGAGCGAACCAAGCCGGTGAGCAGTTCGCCAGCTTGCGGCGGCGCGAGCGCGACGCTGCCCGCCAGAGTGCATGAGGTGTGTCGAGTTTCAGGCTCGGGTTACCTGGCTGCGCCCAGTATGGGGCTGTCGAGCGTGTCCCGATAAATGCCGGTCCAGGCGAGGACGGCGTTGAGTACGGCGGCGCGGTAGACGGTGGCGAGTTTGTCGTAGCGGGTGGCGAGGCACGCCTCGCAACGACCTCTATGACGGGCAGCACCGGGCACCCGCTGTTGTCGGCATGGCGACCACCGTCACCACCACCGCGTTCGACCTGACCGCCAGGACCAACCGGACAGCGCCACCGACCTTCGGTGGGCGTGGGACCGGACCGATATCGCAGCGGCCCCACCAATAGCTCTGAGCTCGTGGGCCAGTTCGACGTCGCTGCCATTGGGGTGTCAGGACGCTAGCGGCTCTGGTGAGAAAGTGCCGCCGCTGCCCATCACGCTATTGAGTGCGCCACCAGCAGTTCCGGCAACTGATGCAGATCGTAGATCACCGTGGTGCGGTGGATTTCGGCAAGTCCTTCCTTGTTCAGGTGGTGCGCCCACTGGCGTTCGGTGACGACCACATGGCAGTAAACGACCGCACCCGACAGCGCGTTGACGTCGTTGAGGTCGCTGTCGGTCCACGGCTGCTGGGGATTGCGGTGACGAACCCGACGCATCTCACGCACCAACCACTTACTCGGGACCTGCCGTAGAAGCCGCTCGACAACCTCAATGTCCCTGAACTGTTCCGGCTTCAGCAAGACTCCTCGTTCAAGGCAAGCACGCGTGAACAGCGGCATGATGTCCATGAGGTCGAACCTGCTGAGTCCCTCGTCCCTGCGGTGACGCAGCCCTCGCGCCTTGATGCCCTCGGCATACGACCGCTGGCCGTCTGCGAACTTGCGGTCGACCGTACCCATCTGTAATCGCACCTGAGCGGCGATCTGCTTTGCTCGCTCAGAAAACTCTGTACGTGCGAGGACCGCCAGCTCGGCGGCGTCGACAAGCCCTCGATGTACGAGGTTCAGCATGTCAGCGGGCATACCAGCGGCATGGAGCTCCTCGACGCTGGACAGGCCGGTGAAGGTGCCCGGGTCAGCACCGAGGGCGTGCGCGGCGCCGATGCCAAACGCCTGGATCGGAGGTGCGGGTAGCGAACCGGGGACGATCTTAGCGACGGCAGCCTCGACCTCGAGCGGTACAAGGGTGCTCGGGCCGGCGATGGCGTGCATGTGAGACAGCTCGGCCATCGTCGCCGCGAGGTTCCACCGGCTCTGCTGATTTACGCGCTTGTTCGTCTCGTAGTAGTGGATGGCCGACAGCGGGAACGACAGCAGACCTCGCTCGACTCCGGCTGTGGCGAGATGCCAGACGCCTGCGAGGTCGTCGGTAAAGCCGGTCTTACGTGAGCGCGACAGCTCGACCCACTTGTTCTGATCCAAATACACGCGCAGCACACTTTGATTATCCCAGCGCCGTCTAGCGTCCAACAGAGAACCCTTTCGGACTCGGCACAGCGTCGAGTTGCTAGACGTTGGCGCCATCCAGCCCGAGGCAGTAACGAGCGCTGAGGGAGAAGCAGCGGGCGCGGCAAGATCCTTGCGGAGATGATCCTGCATGGCGGCTGGCTAGCTCAAGGTCTGCTTCGTCCGCTCCGGCCGGCTGATCGCTGCGCCGACGGTCCCCTGGGCCTGTGAAAGTTGGTTACGCCCCAACCCGAACGCTATCGAGGGCCTGCCCCGTGCTCGCCACTCACTAGTGAGCGCTCTGCCCTAGGGGCCGTCGATTATGCAGAGTCCGCCTGAACAATCGTGACGGAGGGTTCACGACAATGCTGCGGACGCTAGCCCACGCGGCATCAGCCGCAGCTTTCAAGTGGTCAGGGTACTGAGCTTCCGCGGCAATTGAGGAAGTAGTACGGGCTAGCACCGTCCGCAGTGCGGACGGTGCTAGCCCGAGTGCTGGCCGCTACGCCACTGCCTGGTCACCGGCTGGGACTCCCGCGGACTGGTCCTCCAGCGGGGCTGCTCCAGCGACAGTTGCCACGGCGGCGGGAGAGTCGGCCGGGCGGCGGGTGCGGGGCTTGTTGAGCACGAGTTGCTCCACGTCGGACAGTTCGTAGCCGATCGTGGCGAGGAAGCGGAAGTAGCGCTTGGCGGCGGGCTGAGGGGTTCGCCAGGCTTCTCGGGTCACGCTGGACTCCATCGCGGCGAGGATGATCCCCAGGGCGATGACCTGGCCCCGGCCCTCGCTGGTGGTATCGGCGGTGGCGGCGAGGTCAAGGCGTCCCTTGCAGCCCAGCAGTTCGGGCAGCATGCTGAGGCTTTCCATGGCGCGGCGGAGCGCGTGGTCGCCGTGGGCCAGCTCGGCCGCGATGTAGGTGGTGGTGCCTTTCTGCGGGGTCTTGCGGGTGAGGTAGGACTTCAACCAGGTCCGGCGTACCTTCTCGGCGCTGGCCCAGGCCTTGTTGTTGTCGATCACCCGGCGGCGCTCCGTGCGGGCCTGCTCGGTGAGCGCGTCGGCCTCGGTCGCGGTCATCGGCGCAGAAGGGGTGCTGGAGAGACTGGCTGAGCTGGCCCAGCGGTTCTTGTGGCCGTGCTTGCGCCAGTCGGTGCAGACGTACACGGTTTCAACGCCGCGCCAGTTCTCGGAGACGTAGGCGGCGTGGCCGGGGCACTTCTTGTGCTGGGTGGGTTTGATCGGGTCGCGGTCTGTGCCGTTGGTTAGGTCGTTCAGGGCGGAGGTGCCGGTCTGCTTGGCCTCCTGGCTCGTTATGCGGCGGACGTTTGCCTTGTCCAGCTTGGCCTCGGCGGTGGCGATCAGCTCGGCGCGTGCTCGGGCGTCGCGGGCGACCTGGGCGACGTGCTCGAAGGACACCGGGCCCTTCCTGGCGGCAGCGATCAGCGCCGTCACGGTCTCGGTGTCCTTTTCGAACTCGGCGAGTACGGCTGCCTGTTCCAGGGTGAGGTCGTAGCGATCAGCCGACTTGCTCGCCAGCTCGGACTTGGCAACCTGCAGCGCTCGGTCGATCCGCCGCTTAGGCGTCCGGAGGCGCTTGCTGATCATCTCAGCGCTGAGGCCGAATGCGGCGAGCTGCTCGGCGGCGGCGGCTTGGTCAGAGACTGATAGGCCGGTCCGGTGTTCGTTTTCGTGCCACTGCTCAACGATGCGGTCCAGGTCCTCGCCGATCTCGCCCGTGAGGAGCATGACCGGCACGGTGGGTCGGCAGGCCTCGATCGCGGCCAGGGTGCGGCGCTGGCCGTAGCGGACCTGTGCCCCCTGGCTGGTGCTCAGGGCGACGATGGGCACCAGGACCCCGTGCTGGCGGATGGAGGCGACGAACTCGTCCGTCAGGTCGCCTTTGCGACGGATGTTGTCCGTTATCAGCAGGGTGCGGGGGTCCAGGTGGACGAGTTCGCTGCGGCCTTCGAAGGTCTCGGCCGTGGCCGTCGCGGCGCTGCTCGGGTCCGGTTGCGCGGCGGCCTGGGTGGGTGCAGTGTTGGTGCGGCTGGGCATGCTGATGTGTTTCCTCTCGGGTGTGGGATTCTGTTGGAGTGGGTGCCCGGCCTAATTCCAGTAGGCCGGGCACCCGTTACGACTGCAGGGAGTAGACGACTGAGGTCAGGTGACCCGGCAGATGGCATTGGGCAACCGGGGTGGGGTGCCAGTCGAGATCGCGCTGCACCACCACCGGGGAAAGCGTGGGGATGGCCAGCCTGCACAGCTCGTACAGGTCGACGTATCCCCACTCGGCGCCCTCGGGTTTGCCCAGGCAGGCGTAGCCGAACGCTGTGCCGCTGCGGCGATCCAGTTCGCAGATCCACCAGTCGCAGCCGGCGGTGAAGTAGTGCAACATGATCGTCTTACGGGCGAGCGGTACGCCGTCGGTGGCATACAGGGCCGGGATCTGGGCTAGCTCTTCCGGCGGCGGGAAGAAGTCGTGGCCGCGGAGTACCCGGTGCGGTTCGACCGCGCGCGCTCCGACCGACTGCAGCAGGGCGGCGACTTCTTCGCCGGTCCCGTCGGTCATCGTGGCGCCCGCGCAATGGCGCGCCATTCGGTGGTTGTGGCTGACATTTGTTGGTTACCTCCTGCACGTAGGGCAGGGGATCGAGCACCCCTGTCGATAGCCATAGTGTAGCATGCTACAGGTAGCAAGCAACAGGATAATGAAAGGCAGATCTTTATCTTTAGTGCGACTTGCTACAGTGCGCGCATGTCTAGGACGGCGCGCCGGTGAGCACACTTCCCGAGTTCGTGATGCGCGCCGAGCTGCTTCAGCTCCTGGGCATTAGCCCGTCGCGCCTCGTACAGCTCCAGAAGGAGCCGGACTGGCCAGAGGCCGTCCAGGAGCTGGTTGCGGGCAAGCTGTACCGCACTACCGACATCCAACGGTGGGCGGACAAGCGTGGCCGCGTACTCCACTCCCTCGATGCTGCGCGCCAGCCAGGACGCCGGCATGCAAAACGGGAGCCCTAGTCGCTCACCCCCGGCACGGCCGCGCGGGTCGAGAGCCAAAGTCGTTTCCGACTACCAACAGGCGCTGAAGCTAGGACTTCAACCTGCCGACGAGCGCACCGCACTTACCTGCCTCGCCTCCTCACACCCCGCAACCCTCGGCGAGCTCGTCGAGGCGCAAACCGTGATCCACCGGGCGCGGCGCCAGCCCCGCCTGGGCGTCCGGATTCTCGGACTTGCTTTGCCTGAGAACGCCGCTTCGAACGCCCTGGCAGGATTCGACGCCGCGCTTGTGAGAAGTTCAGGGGTGTCACCAGCCACCTCACCACCACGTCGACGGCTCTCACGGGTCGCCCCGGCGCTGTAGCCAACGCAACATCACCCTGCGGGGTAGTCCTGGGCGAGGCGCCGGCGCGACCGGTGGCGGCTGAGTTCGGTCCGGCGGCGGCAGCGGCACACCCGTTCGCCTAGCAATGTCGCGATTCGTACGGCCCTCATCATCAAGCACCCACCGGTCCTCGCGGTGAATGTTGAACTCCTTGTACAGCTCGGTGAGTTGAGGCACGCACGCGAGCACCGCTAGCAGGAGGAGAAAGATCCAGTCCCCTAGGCTCGGATGCATCATTGTGCCTGCCACACTCGCGCTACTCACGCCTATCCCGGCGACGGCAGTGCTCTTCCATCCGTCCATCGAAACTCCTGGCCTCGCTATGCCTGTAGGTGCGGAAGTGGTCTTCGGTACTTCCTGAGCGCCAGCGGCCGTGTCGACAGGGCCGACCTCGCAGTTGAGTTCGGCTTCGTCGATGGGCCGCTTGCGCCTTCCACAGCTCTGTATGAGGGGGATTATGGGTTCGCCTGTCCGGTCACCAGGTGAATGCGCCTGAGTGACGGAGCAATGCGGGCGACCGGTATGGCGACCAGGCACGTCGGAGATCGTCATGCCTAGCACTGTGCCGCCAGATGCGGCGAACCTCCGGCTGGCGACTCGCGACTGTCTTACACCGGCGACCCTGACACACGCCAGGGTTGCCACTGTGCCGCCCGTCGGCGCTGAACTGCACGGCCTGCTGTGTTCCAGGGTGCCCGCGAACCGCCCATATCGGGAACAATCGGTAGGCTCCGAAGGAAAAGTGATGCCTGAGCATCTGCCCGAGGTGGCTGCGGGCGGGGACTCCCAAAGTGTCTTACGGCGGTAGCACCTGTCTGAGGCTCGCTCGGCACCTGACGTATTTGGACCATGTCGTCGATGTTTACGCCTCACGATGGGCGCGGCGCGGCGGGCTGATCGGTACCAGGTGGCCCGTCATCGGCCTATGGTCATCGGCTCAACGGACCGCCAGCGTGCTAACTGATGGAGGGGATGGGGTTCTTCATCTGAGCCGCGAGGATGGCTACTGCAGTAGCGAGCGCGGCGGCCAGGTTTGCTTCATGGACTTGAGGTTCGGGAAATGCGCGGATTACTTCAAGTGTGCCAGGGACCGTTGTTCGGACAGTGCCGACCGAAGCGCTTGAGCGCCACGCTGGCGGCCAGGACGGGCTTGATGAGCAGGCTCTCGACTGCTCGGGGGTGAGGAGGACTCCGGCGGTGCCGGTGGGCAGAGTCATGTGTGCTGGCCCCGAGAGTCAGCCCCGGTACGGATGGGGGTGATCCCTCGGGAGGCCCTTCATCCCGGCGCCGGATGCGTCCCCATCGGCCCGAGGCCCCCCGGCGCCGCAGTGCCTGGCCAAACCGGTTTCGAAGCCTCTCCAAGCGGTTCGGCGAGTGGCTACGAACTCCGAGTAGACCAGCGAGATCGTCTCCCTGGTGACAACTCAGGAGCCTCAGATGAAGCGAAACACGACGACTCTCCTCGGCACTTCGGTTCTCGCGATGGTCGCGGCGGCCTCCCTCGGGGCCGGTGCGGCCTCAGCTCACCCACAACCGGCCGGCGAAGGCGCCGCCAGGACTGTGACGCTTAAAG
>DASVQQ010000024.1 GCA_036389035.1 Jatrophihabitans sp. | reverse complement strand
GAGACCGGCTCCGCAGCACCGTGGTCGGCCTCGGCCGGAGTGATCGACAACTCCACCGGCCAGCCGGCGCGCACCGGGTCCTGGAAGGCCTGGATGAACGGCTACGGCACCACCCGCACCGACACCCTGTCCCAGTCGGTGACCATCCCGTCAGGTTGCGCGGCGACCCTGTCGTTCTACCTGCACATCGACACCGCCGAGACCACCACGACGGTCGCCTATGACAAGCTCACCGTCAAGATCGGCGCCACCACCCTGGCGACGTACTCGAACCTGAACAAGAACACCGGGTACTTGGTGCGCTCCTTCAATGTCTCCTCCTTCGCCGGACAGACCGTCACGGTCAGCTTCTCCGGAGTGGAAGACGGCTCACTGCAGACCTCCTTCGTAGTCGATGACACCTCGCTCACCGCGAGCTAATCGAGGACGACCAGTCTGAGACACAACCAGTAACACAGCTACACCAGTGAGTCAGTAAGGGCCAGGCATCCACCCGGATGCCTGGCCCTTACTGCGCGCGTGACCTGCGGGCTGTCGCGGTGCCGGCCTGACGCGGGCGAGTACGCCGACTTGCTAGCCGGCGGCTGCGCCGAATGGCCGGTTTGAAGGAAATGCTGTGTCCGAGCTTTACGAAGCCACCCGGTACGGGCAGAATCAGCCCTGGCCTCGACGGGGGCTCAGACGGCCCGCGCACTCCACCCCCCGTGGGTGCGCGGGCTGTCGCCTGCTAGAGGCCGGAGTGCCCGCGGGTGCCGTCAGAAGGCCCGCGTTCGGCATCGAGATCAGGTGGCTTCAAGCGGGTCCGGATGATCGACCGGGTGATGAGCCCCCGCCGGGCTGGTGTGCACGGTGGCGGCGGTGAGGCGGCGAACCCGGGCCAACAGGTGTTGCTCGGCGTGGTGGGCCAGGTCGTGGGCTTCGGCCTGACTGAGGTCGGCCGGCACCGTGACGTCGACTTCGGCGCGCAGGGTGTGCCCGATCCAGCGGATCCGCAGTTCGCGCACGTCTTGAACGCCGGCCACGCTGCTCACCGCGGCGCTCGCCTGGTCGACCAGTGTCGGGTCGACGGCGTCCATGAGCCGGGCGCCGACCTGGCGGACGGCGGAGCGCAACACGCCGAGGATGGCGACGGTGATGACAAGGCCGATGATCGGGTCGGCCTGTCGCCAGCCGAGCGCGACGCCGGCGGCGCCGAGCAGCACGGCCAGGCTGGTAAAGCCGTCGGTGCGGGCATGCAGCCCATCGGCGACCAGCGCGGCTGAGCCGATGCGGCGCCCGATTCGGATGCGGTAGCGGGCGACCAGCTCGTTGCCGGCGAAGCCGACCAGGCCCGCCAGGGCGACGGCCCAGAGGTGGCTCACGTCGCGCGGGTGGATCAGCCGATCGATCGCCTCGTAGGCGGCCAGGACGCTGGACAGGGCGATCATGGCGATGACGAAGAGGCCGCCGAGGTCCTCCGCGCGACCGTAGCCGTAGGTGAACCGCTTGTTGGGCGGGCGGCGGGCCAGCCGGAAGGCGATCAGCAGCGGCACGGCGGTGAGCGCGTCGGCCACGTTGTGCAGGGTGTCGCCGAGCAGGGCCACCGAGCCCGTGAACATCACCACCAGCGCCTGGATGGCGGCTGTCACGGCGAGCGCTGCCAAGCTGATCAGCAGCGCCCGGCGGCCGGCGGCGTCGGCTTCCAACGCGTCATCGATTTGATCGGCGGCGTCATGGGAATGGCCGCCGACAAGTTCGGAGGCGGCATGCCTCAGGCGCGCCCACGGCGAGGAGCCATGAGAGTGGTCGTGCGGTGCGTTGTTGTAGTCGTGCGGTGCGTGGTCGTACGGTGCGTGCTGACTGCTGTCATGGTGATGGTGGCTCATCAGCGAGAAATCCCTTATGGACGCGAGTAATCGTACCAAGGTATCAGCACCTTCATAGCTGCGAATATCTTGCAATAAGCACTATGCTGGCTACTGTGAAGCACTCTTCAATCCAGGCCGCCGGCAAGCCGGCGGCTGTAGCTCAGCCGCACCCGGCCGAGCTGACCGCCAGGCAGGTCGGCGCGGCGGTGACGTCCTTCGCGATGCTGGCCGATCCGACTCGGGTGCGCATGTTGTGGGCGTTGCGCGACGCCGAACTCGACGTTTCCAGCTTGGCGGCGGTCGCCTCCTGCCGACCCACCGTGGCCAGCCAGCACCTTTCCAAGCTGCGCTTCGCCGGCCTGGTCGAGGGTCGGCGAGAGGGGCAGCGCGTGGTGTATCGCCTGCGGGGTGGTCACGTCCGGGCGCTGCTCATCGAGGCGCTGTTCCACGCCGACCACCAGGTGAGCGGAGATCCCATCCATGACTGAAGCAGGAGGCTGGGTCGGCGTCAGACACTGCCGAGCAGTGGCGGCCCGGTCAGCGCCTTGTCATCCCGACCTGTGACAGGCTTAGGCAATGAGGGAGAAAAGGCACCGCCATCGGCAGCCCGGACCGGGCCGCTCGGGGCGTTCCTGGTGGCGGGCATTCGTCGGTAAGTGGGGCTGGCGGGCCTACGCCGTTCCGGTGCTCGCGGTGATCACCGCCGCCGTCGCCACCGTCAACGTTCGCGACGACCATCGCCCCGCTCAACCTCCGCAGGCCCACGAGCAGCTGCCCACCACGACGAGTGCCGGTCCGACACCCACGGCTGCCAGCCGAACCGCGCAGCCCCGCGAGACCGAACGCGCTTCCTCCACCACGCCCCGACCGCTCAGAGTGGGCGCCTTACCCGCTGGCAACCGGTACACCACCCAGGGGTCCGGCACCTACCACACGGTGCCAGGGCGCGGCGCCGTCGTCGGCCAGGGTCCGCTGCAGCTGTACGCGATCGAGGTCGAGGACGGGATCACCGGCATCGACAGCGCGGCGTTCGCCGCCGAAGTCGAGCGCACGCTGGCAGATGGCTTGAGCTGGATTCGCAGCGGCGCCGTCTCGCTGCAGCGGGTGGACACCGCCGACGCGCGGTGGCGGATCTCGCTGACCTCGTCGCTGACCGTGCGCCGGCTATGCGGTTATGAGATCAAGGTCGAAACCTCGTGCTGGGCGCCGGAGCAGTCCCGGGTCGTCATCAACAACGCTCGCTGGGTCCGCGGCGCGCCGGCCTACCAGGGCAAGCTCGACGTCTATCGCACCTACCTGATCAACCACGAGGTGGGTCACGCGCTGGGCCACCTGCACGCCCACGCCTGCCTGAGCAACGGCCTCGCCCCGGTCATGATGCAGCAAACCATCGGCACCAAGTCGGTGACCGGACAGCTCTGCCACCCCAACCCGCATCCGTACCCGGTAGGCGTCGCCGACGCTCCCGGCAAGGAGGAACCCGACACCCCCCAGAACGACCAGTTCACCCTGGCCGGGGGTTAGGAACAGCGAGCCAGCTGGGGCTAGTGCTCGGCGGCCTGCTGGGTGCGTGCCTCAGCGGCAGCGGCGGCCGCCGTGGCGATACTGCGCCGCAGCGCCTGCCGTGAATAGCCGGCCGTCACCATCTGCAGCAGCGCCAGCATCAGCGCGGCCACCGGCACCGCGATCAGGAACCGGATCAGCGCGGTGGTGATCCCCATCGAGCCGGCGGCGAAGGCGGCCCACAGGGCCGGGGTGCTCAACAGGACGGCCAGGCCGAGCACAGCTGGGCGCAGCATGTCAGCGGCCTCCTTCACAACGGCTGCCGGGCCGGTGGGCGAGCACAGTTACCCGCCTCATGCGCTTGCCCGGTGCCGGGCGCCGCCGCGCAGCAACGGGAACAGCAGGCCGGTCCAGGCGAACGTGCTGGCCGCGCGACCGTCGAGCAGGCCCAGCGGCAGGTCCAGATCCCACACCGAGGCCGGGCTGGCGCTCAGCTGCGCCGAGTGCACCACCAGGGCGTCGACCTGGCCCAGCCGGTCCAACTGCGCCCGGCTGTCCTCGATCTTCCACCGCGCGTCCACCACGGCCCAGACCGCGGTCGGGCGCAACGCGGCCAGCATCTCAGCGGCCCACGGGTCATCCGAGCCGGCCTCGGTCGCGTCGGTGGCGATCACCACGATGGAAGGCAGGTCCGTCCGGTTCAGTTCGGTACGCAGCCGCAGCGCCTCCTGTTGGCCGCTGATCCACGGGTAGTCCAGCTCGGCGCTGGCACGCTCGGGCAGGCCGGCCACCCCGATGCTGTTCCGCGGGATCCGCAGCATCGCCGCGCAGGTGTGCGCGGCCTGCAAGGCCGGGCCCGACTCGCCCACCACCGCCAGCACCTCACCGGCGCCTCGGGGCGGCTCGGCCGCGGCCGGCAGGTCCTCGAGGATGTTCTCCAGCGCCTCGTACAAGCTGTGGGTGTCAGCCCGCGGATTCACCGACACCGGAACGCCGACCTGGCGCAGCTGCATCAGCATCTCCAGGCGAGCCCGGGCATCAGGCCGCCCCAAGGCGGTCACGTTGCTTCTCGAAGCCGGCTCGGACGGCGCCGGTCGCGGGCTCGTCACCCGCTGGCCGGCCATCGGCACGGCTGACAGTCCGGCAGTGCGGGCAGCGGCGGCTTCGTCCACGGCTGGCCGGGTGAACTCGGCGCCGCGCGGTCCGCCGTCGCGTGGCTCGCCGTTGAACGGTCCGCCGTCGTGCGGTGCGCCGTCGTGCGGTCCGATGTCGGTCAGCGTGCGCAACAGCGCGGCGAAGTCGTGCGCCGGCGGCGGTCCGGCCGGCTGGCGCTGCTCGGCGCTTTCCAGGGCGTCCACCGAGGCGAGCAGGTCCGACAGCTCGGGCAGCTCGGTCGCCGGCTCGCCGATGGCAGCGGGCGGGACATCGGCGGCAGCGGGCGAGACATCGGTGGGCGGGATATCCATACCGGTGACAGCCTCGGCCACGACTGCGCCGTCAGCCTCAGCCGTGACCCGATAGGCGACCCGGTGCACCTCGCGGGCGAAGAAGCCGAACACCCCGCCGCGCCGGACCCGGTCCTGGTAGAGGATCTCGGCTCCCGGCTGGCTGTGCACCGTGTCCAGCAGCCGCCGCAGGTCCGAGTCCTCACACACCAACGGTTCTGGCATTGGCGATCACCCCCACCGTCTCGACGATTGCGGCATTGCTGGAAACCTCGGAATAGGACAGCACCGGCAGGTCCGGGGCGGTCGAGGCGATCAGCCGGCGTAGCGGCAGCCGGATCTGCGGCGCGCACACCAGCACCGGACGGATGCCCCGCTCGAGCATCAGCTGGTACTGGCGGGCCGTGTCGGTGACCAGCGCCTCGACCAGCTCTGGGCCGGGCAGCAACTGGATCCCGGTGTCGGAGGGCCGGACCGATTCCAGCAGGCTCTGCTGCATCCGGGGGTCCAGCATCATCACCGAGAGGGTGCCGCTGACGGTCTGCGCGGCCGTGATCGCCGGCGCCAGCGCCAACCTGGCGGCCTCGACCAGCCGGTCGGGCTCGGTGCCGGCCTTGGCCGCCAGCGACAGGGCTTCGAAGATCCGGACCAGGTCGCGGATCGAGACGCCTTCTTCCAGCAGGGCATGCAGCACCCGCTGGATCTCCCCCAGGCTCAACATCGCCGGGGTCAGGTCCTCCACGACCACCGGATGGCTGCGCCTGACGGACTTGGTCAGCGCCGCGACCTCCTCGCGGCCGAGCAGCCGGCTGGCGTGGGTGCGGACCACTTCGGACAGGTGGGTGATGATCACCGACGAGCGGTCCACCACCGTGGCGCCGAGCAGCTCGGCCTGGCCGCGCAGCTCGGTGCCGATCCACTTGCCGGCCAGGCCGAACACCGGCTCGGAGCCGGCGGTGCCGGGCAGGTTCTCCAGGCCGTCGCCGATCGCCAGCACGGTGCCGGCCGGCGCCTGGCCGCGCGCGACCTCGACGCCGTTGAGCCGGATCGCATAGGTCGAGGCGGGCAGGTCGAAGTTGTCCCTGGTGCGAACCGGGGGCATCACCACGCCCAGTTCCATCGCCAGCTTGCGGCGCAGCGCGCGGACCCGGTCCAGCAGGTCGGCCCCGATCCCGTCGACCAGCGTGATCATGTCCGAGGACAGCGCCAGCTCCAGCGGGTCGACCGCCAGATCGTCGAGGATGGCCTCGGGGCTGTCCAGCGCCGGAGCGGCGGCCGCGACCGCCGGGCCCCGCAGCACTTCTGCCTCGGCCTTGGTGGTCGCGGCGATCCGCCGCGACAGGAACAGCAGCCCGCCGCCGACCAGCAGGAACGGCAGCTTGGGCAGGCCGGGGACCAGGCACAGGGCCAGCGCGGAGCCGCCGGCGATCTGCATCGCCCGTTGCTGGCTGCCCAGCTGCGCGGTGACCGCGGTGCCGAGGTCGCTGGAGCCGCTGGCCCGGGTCACGATCAGGCCGGTCGCCACCGACAGCAGCAGTGCCGGGATCTGGGAGACCAGGCCGTCACCGACGCTGAGCAGGCTGTACTTGGCGACCGCCTCGCCGATCGGCAGGTGCTCGGACAGGATGCCAATCGTGATGCCGCCGACCAGGTTGATCACGGTGATGATGATCGCGGCGATGGCGTCGCCCTTGACGAACTTCGACGCGCCGTCCATCGAACCGTAGAAGTCGGCCTCGGAGGCGACCTCGATCCGGCGGCGGCGGGCCTCGTTCTCGTCGATCAGGCCCGAGTTCAGGTCGGCGTCGATGGCCATCTGCTTGCCGGGCATCGCGTCCAGGGTGAACCTGGCGCCGACCTCGGCCACCCGGCCTGCGCCGTTGGTGATGACCACGAACTGGACCACCAGCAGGATCGCGAAGATCACCAGGCCGATGACCAGTGAGCCACCGATCACGAAGTGCCCGAAGGCGTTGATCACCTCGCCGGCGTAGCCGTCGCCGAGCACTGCGCGGGTGGCGGAGATGTTGAGGGCCAGCCGGAACAGGGTCGCCACCAGCAGCAGCGAGGGAAAGCTGGAGAAGTCAAGGGGCCGCTCGACGTACATGCTGACCAGGACGATCAGCAGCGCGCCGGTGATGTTCAGGGCGATCAGGAAGTCGAGCACTCCGGCGGGAACCGGCACGACCATCATCAGGATGATCGCCACGACGCCGATCGGCACCGCGAGTTGACTCAACCGTTTGGGTTTCACGCACACCTACAAGCTCATCGCGGCGACAAGGTCAGCTATCTGTGATCTTTGCGGACCGGTCCGTGGTCCGCGGCTTGTCGCCGTCCTGGCATCGGTTCTATCGGCATCGGTGATCATGACCTGAGCCCGGCCCCCGAACGCTAATCCCGGCCCCCGACAGGCCGATGTATTCAGTGCGTAGTAGAGAGCACGGGGCGAGGGAGATACCGATGTCAGAGTCCAACCGGAAGCGGCTGGACACCGGTCTCAGCGAAGCATGCTGTGATCGGTGCAACCAGACGTTCACGCCGGCGGACGCCAGCGACCTGATGCATTTCATGCGCCGGGACGGTGAACTGTGCGGGGGCACCGGTGTCTTCTTTCGCAAGTACGTGATCCGCAACGATCCCAACCGCTGGTAGCCACCTCACCCGGCGCCCGCGCCATCGCGCGGCTCAGGCCGGTTGCATCCGGTGGGTGCCGGCCGCCGAGCCCCGCCGCTTGAGGCGCATCACGAACGCCAGCACGGTCGCCACCCCCTGGTACAGGTCCGCCGGTATCTCCTGGCCGATCTCACAGGCCTGGTAGAGCGTGCGGGCCAGCGCGACGTCCTGCACCATCGGCACCCGGCTGCGCTCGGCAAGCTCACGGATCCTGGCCGCGACGTGGTCGCCGCCCTTGGCCACCACTCGTGGCGCGCCCCGTGCCGGGTCATAGCGCAGGGCCACCGCGAGGTGCGTCGGGTTGAGGATGACCACGTCGGCGGTCGGGATGTCGGCCATCATCCGGTTGCGGCTGATGGCCAGCGCCCGCGAGCGCAGCGCACCGCGCAGCAACGGGTCACCGTCGCTGCTCTTCATCTCCTCCTTGACCTCGTGCTTGGTCATCTTCAGCTGCTTGTTGTTGCGCTTGCGCACGACCGCGATGTCGATGAAGGCCATCAGCAGGCCGGCGCCGGCGCCGAGTCGGATCAGCCGCAGCGCCGCGTCCATCGTGGTCTGGATGATCACCGCCAGCGGCAGCGAGCCGGCTGACATCAGCGCGGGCACCAGGTCGCGCACCGAGTAGTAGGTGACCGCTGAGAGCACCGCCAGCTTGAGCAGCGACTTCACCAGCTGCCAGATGCCCTGCGGGCCGAACATCCGCTTGAAGCCGTTGAGCGGGTTCATCCGGGAGAACTTAGGCGCCCACAGCTTCGGCGCCACCCAGATGCCACCCTGCGACGCGGCCGAGGCGACCGAGGTCAGCAGGATCAGCAGGGCCAGCGGCGCGGTGCCCACCACCGCGTCGATCAGGGACTTGCGGGTCATCGCCAGCGCCCGCCCGATGTCCGGGGTGTTGATGATCGAGACGATCTGGACGAAGCAGCTGCGGGCGTTGTCCATCAACGAACTGGCCACCGCCGGCATCACGAAGCTCGCCGCGAGCACGCTCAACCACGAGCCGACCTCGGGGCTGTGCCCGACCTGGCCGTCCCTGCGGGCCTTCTTCAGCTTGCGCGGAGTGGCCTTCTCGGTCTTCTCCCCCGCCGGTTTGCCCGCCATCAGCCGGCCGTGCCGATCCGCATCATCAGCGTGGCGGCGGAGTTGCCGAGTTCGGTGACGATCCGCGGCATGGTGCTGAAGGTCAACCCGACCAGGCCCAGGGTCAGCATGATCTTGAGCGGAAAGCTGATCTGAAAGACGTTGAGCTGCGGCGAGATCCGGCTGAGCAGGCCGAGCGCGACGTCGGCCAGGAACAGCACCGCGATCAGCGGTCCGGCGATCTGCAGCGCGGCCACGAACATCGCCGTCACGCCGCGCACCAGCTCCTGGTCCAGGTGGGCCAGCGACATCGTGGCGTCCAGCGGCAGCGAGGTGAACGTCCGCAGGAAGCCGTGCAGGATGACCAGATGAGCGTTGGTGGCAAAGATCAGGGTGGTCGCCAGCAGGCCGTAGAACTTGCCGAAGACCGAGGTCGTCGAGGCCGACAGCGGGTCATAGGCGAAGGCCAGCGAGAACCCGCCGGTCAGGTCGATCAGCGCGCCGGCCGCCTCGATCGCGCTGAACAGCAGCCGGGTGAGAAACCCCAGCGACGCCCCGATCAGCAACTGGTGGATGGCGCTGGTGAACAGCGGGCCGAGCTCGGCCGCCGGGGCGTGCGCGCGGGCGGTGTTGGACACCGCCAGGGACAGTCCGACAGCCAGCATCAGCCGCACCCGCCGGGGTACCCCGCCGGTCGCGAACGGCGGCGCGATCGCCATCCAGGCGGTGATCCGGATCGAGGCGAGCAGCACCGTGACGATGCTCGCGGTGCTCAGCTCGATGTTCATGAATCGGGGTTCAGCCGATCAGGCTGGGGATCTGGCTGAACAGCTGCTCGGTGAAGGTGACCATCGAATGCATCATCCAGCTACCCGACAGCAGCAGCGCGATGCCCACCGCGATCGCCTTGGGCACGAAGGACAGCGTGAACTCCTGGATCTGGGTCGCTGACTGGAACAGCGAGATGCCGAAGCCCACCAGCAGCGCGGTCAGCAGCGTCGGCGCGGCGAGCTGAAAGGCGATCAGCATCGACTGCAGGCCCAGGTGCACGATCGCGGTGTCAGTCACGCTGGATGTCTCCTCTCGGCTTTCTCTTCTCGGCTGTCCTCTGGTCGCGGTCACTCGGCTGGAGTAGCTAAGTGGCGTAGCTGGTGACCAGGGCGTTGATGATCAGGCCCCATCCGTCCACCAGCACGAACAGCAGCAGCTTGAAGGGCAGCGACACCGAGACCGGCGGGAGCATCATCATGCCCAGCGACATCAGCGAGGACGAGACGACCATGTCGATGATCAGGAACGGGATGTAGACCACGAAGCCGATGATCATCGCCGAGCGCAGCTCGGAGAGCACGAACGCCGGTATCAGCGTGGTGAGCTCCAGCTTGTCAGGCGTCGCCGGGTTGGGCAGCTTTCCCGCCCGCAACATCAGCGCGATCTCCTCCGACCGGGTGTGCTGCAACATGAATTCCCGGATCGGCGCCATGCCGTCCTTGAACGCCGTGGACTGGCTCTTGGTGTTGTTCAGGTAGGGCTGAACCCCCTGGTCGTTCACCTTCTTCACGACCGGGCTCATGATGAACAGGCTGAGGAACAGCGACAGCCCGGCGAGCACCTGGTTGGGCGGGACCCCGCTCAGCCCGAGGGCGTTGCGGGTCAGGCTGAGCACCACGAAGATCTTGGTGAAGCAGGTCATCAGCAGCAGGATCGACGGCGCGACCGACAGCAGCGTCAGCAGCACCAGGACGCTGACCGAGGTGCTGGGCTTGGGGTTGATGTCGAGGTTGATCGTGCCCTTGGGGCCTTCCGGGCCGACCGGGGCCAGCTTGGGGACGACCAGCGTGAGGCCGCCGGGCGCCAGGGTGGGCAGCCCGAGGGCGGTGACGGCCGTGGTGCTGTGCTTGCCGGTCGCCATCGGGGCGGCGCCGGCCTGCGCCGCGCCGGCCAGCAGCCCGGCGCCCAGCAGGCCGATGGCCAGCGTCAGCAGTACCAGCAGCCTTCTCATCGCCGGACCGTCAGCTCGCGGGCGGCGCTGACCAGCTGGCTCCAGGTCTTGGGTGAGAGCACCGAGCCGTCCAGAGCGGCCACGCCGCGCCGGTCGGCCGGCTGGCGCGACGGCTCGAGGGGTGCGTCGGTGGCTTCGGCGTCAGGCGTCCCGGACTCGGCCAATTGCTTGCGCGAGCCGGCGCGGCCGCGACCGGTCTCGGTCGCCAGCGCCTCCTCGACCGCGGACAGCTCGGTCTCGCTGATCAGCTGGACGCCCTGTTCGGTGACGCCGAGCACCAGTGCCCGGTCCATCACCCGCAGCACGGTGACCGAGGAGGTCCGGCTGAGCTGCTGCCTGGCCAGCACCGTCATGACGCGATCGGTCTTGCCGCCCATGGGCTTGCGGGCCCAGCGTGCCAGGCACCACATCAGGATCAGTACGAGGACCAGGGCGAGCAGCATCCGGCCAATGACGGCAACGGTGTTCACGACAGCGGGGGCACCGTCTCGTCGGAGACGATCTCGGTGATCCGCAGCGCGAAGTTCTCATCGATCACCACGACCTCGCCGCGGGCGATCAGATGGCCGTTGACCAGCAGGTCGGCGGGCGCGCCGGCGGCCCGGTCCAGCTCGACCACCGCACCCTCGTTGAGGGCCAGCAGTTCACTGATCGTCATGCGGGTGCTGCCGATCTGGGCGGTGACGTCCATGTTGACGTCGCGCAGCAGGTCAAGGCCGTTGCGGATCGCGGTCCTGGGCGCCGGCCGGGTGGCCGTGGCGCCGGCCCGAAGCTCTTCCTGGCTCGGGTAGTGCGGGGCGTTCAGCGTGGTGGGACCGGGCTCCACGGCGACCACGATGCCGACCAGGGCGCGCACCGCGCCTTGGTACAGCAGCGGAACCACCCAGGCGCCGGGCTTGCCGAGCAGCGCTTCCAGCGCGGTCGCCGACTCCAACGGCTGGCCGGGGCCGGCCAGCACCGGACCGGCGGCCGCTGCCGCGGCGGCCAGCGCCGGGGCCAGCGCGGCCGAGACGTCCAGCGCGCCGAGCGGGGAGTTCTGCAGCGCGTCGGTCAGTGCCCGCTCCACCGCGATCAGCACGTCACCGCTGCGGCTGCCGGTGAACCGCGCGGTCACCGCCACGCCGTCGAACCGGAGCTGGCTGAGGTCGCTGGTCGGCTCGCCGAGCTGCAGCGGATCCGAGATCGGCAGGTTGGCCAGCGCGGCCTGGGCCGCCTGGCGGGCGAGATCGCTCGTTGCCATGGTTTGGGTCACGGGTTGTTCTTCCTGTCGTTGCCGACCACCAGGCCGGCCAGCCGGCTGCCCTGCCGTCCGGCGAGCGCGTGGGCGAAGGTGATGCCGCCGGACTGCACGACCAGCGGGGTGGTGACTCGGTGCCGGAGGTTGATCACGTCGCCGGGCTCGAGCCGGACGATCTGCTCCGGAGTCAGTTGCACCGGGTGAAAGCTGAGCGCGACCTCGACCGGCACGTTGCCCAGCGCGGACCGCACCTGGTGGGCGGCCTGCTCCTGGGCGTTGCGCTCGGCGGCCGTCTGGGCGCGGCCTTCCTTGCCGACCTGAAGCCGCGGTAGCAGCGAGGCGAACGGGATGCACAGCGTCGAAACGCACACCTGGTTGCCGACCCGCATCTGGAAGGAGCCGACGATGACGCCGTCCGAGGCGCCCGCGGCCTGCACGAATTGCGGGTTGAACTCGATGCTTCGCAGCACCGGGTCCAGGCCGATGGTGGGTTCGACGGCGTAGCGCAGCACCGACAGCATCTGCTCGATGAGGTTGCGCAGCAGGCCGCTCTCGAGGTCGGTGAGCTGCCGGGTCGGCTGCTCGCCACCGGGGCCGCCCAGCAGGTAGTCCACGCAGGCCAGCGCGGTCGGCACCGAGAATTCGAACAGCGCGGTGCCCGGCAACGGCCCCATGTCCAGCACCGACAGGATCGTGGTGGGCGGCAGGGTGGCGATGTACTCCTCGTAGCTCTGGTGCTCGATCGCGACCAGGTTCACCTGGCAGAGCTGGCGCAGGCCGCTGGTGAGCAGCGTGGTGACCCGTCGGGCGTAGGTCTCGTAGCACATCTGCAGCGCCCGGACGTGATCGCGCGACAGCTTGGTCGGGCGTTTGAAGTCATAAGGCAGCGCCCCGGACTCGTCCTGACCGTCGACGGGTCGCCGGACCAGCCTGCGAACCGGCGCCAGATGTGCCGAAGGAGACATTGCCACATGAACAATGTTCGACCGCGACGAAGCAGACCTGAGGAACTCGGCCTCGGGTGAGATCTTCCGGCAGGCGTTGCGCCGGAAAGCGGGACGTGGAGCTGTTCGCCGGGTTACTGCATGTAGTACTCCGTGTAGATGACGTCCATGAGCTGCTCGGGATAGATCTTCTGCAGCTTGGCCAGCAGCGCCACCTTGGCCTTGTGCCGCGCAGCCTCACCGGTCAGTTCGGCGGTGGTGCGATCGCTGAACTGCTCGATCACCGCCTGAGCGGCTTCGGCGGTGTCGAGTTCTTCGGGGGCTCCGTGCACGGTCAGCAGCGCCAGCTTGATGCGCAGGTAGTGCCCGCCCGCGAGATTGAGCGTCATCTCCTCCATCGGCACCACGTGACCCGGCAGCGGCTTGGCATGAGGATCGGCCGGCGAAGGCGCCAGCACGGTGAACTTCGCCAGGGCGCCGAGCACCAGGAACAGCACGGCCAGCACGATGATCTTCTTCTTGGACTTCTTCTTGTCCTTGCCCTGGCCCTGGCCCTGGCCCTTCGCCTTGCCCTTGCCGGCCTCGCCGGCGCCGGCCTTGGACGCCTTGGACCCGACGTCGTTGGCTATCCGGTCGGGCCGGTCAGTGGTGATGGTCATAGCGGGCTCCTGCTTCGAAACGGATGATGGACATGGTCGTCAGGGCCGGCTCAGCCATGGCCGGTAGCGGGTTTGACCGGCTGACCGGGCGCGGGTTTGACCGGCTGGCCGGGCGCCGGTTTGCCGGTGATCGGCTGCCCGAGCACGGGTGCGGTGCGGACGCCGGCGGGCAGCTTGGACAGCACCACGATCTCCACCCGCCGGTTGCGGGTGATCGAGCGCGGGTCGCTGGCAGCCAGCAGCGGCCGCTGGTCGGAAAACCCGGCCGCGCTCAACCGGCGCGGCGAGATCTTGCCGCTGGCCACCAGGTGGCGCACCACCGACGAGGCCCGGGCCGAGGAGAGCTCCCATCCGCTGAGATAGGGAGCGGTGCTGACGTTCTGCTGGTTGGTGTGGCCATCGACCTGGATCTGGTTGTCGACGGGCCGCAGCGGCGGCGCCACCGCCCCCAGGATCTTGGTGCCCACGGCCTCCAGCACCGCGCTGTTTCCGGAGAACACCAGCTCATCGGTCACCACCGTGACCACCAGGCCGCGCTCGTTGATGCTGAACTGGGCGTGGCCGTCCAGGCCGTGCTTGTGCAGCGAGGCCTTGATGGCCGCTTCGATCTTCTTGAACTCGTCCGTCTCGCGCTGGGCGGCCTGGCGATCCTGGGTCGAGGCCGCGGCTGCCTTATCGCGCTGCTTGGGCGGCGTGAAGATCTGCTCCATCGGGTCGGACTTCTCGCCGGCGGCGTTGCCGCCGACGATTCCGCTGCCGCCACTGAGGATCGAGGGCTGGCCGTTGTCGAAAGCCGAGGCCAGGCTGGACTTGAGCTGGGCGAACTTCGAGGTGTTCACCTGCGAGATCGCGTACAGCACGATGAACAGCACGAGCAGCAGGGTGAGCATGTCGGCGTAGGTGACCATCCAGCGTTCGCTGTCCTCGTGCTCCTCGGCGTGGCTGGAGCCGCGGCGGCGACCGCCGGCCGCACGCCCGGCGCTCACCGGTCACCGCCCGCGCAAGGGTGGAAGGCGCTCATGCGACGTCGCGTTCGGGCTCACGATTGGCCCGGGGCAGCAGGCTCTGCAGCTTCTGCTCGACAAGGCGCGGGTTCGAGCCCGCCTGGATCGCCAGGATGCCCTCGATGACCACTTCCATCTGCTCGCACTCGGACTCACTGACCCGCTTGAGACGGTTGGCCAGCGGGAGGAAGAACACGTTGGCGCTCATCACGCCCCACAGGGTGGCCACGAACGCGCTGGCGATCTCAGCGCCCAGGTGCTCCGGCGAGGCGAGGTGGCCCAGCACCTTGACCAGCCCCAGCACCGTTCCGATGATGCCGATGGTCGGGGCGTAGCCGCCCATGTCGGCGAACAGCTTGGCCGCTGCCCGGTCGATGCCGCGCTTGGTGTCGACCTCGGTGCTGAGGATGATCGCGACCTCTTCGGCGTCGGTGCCGTCGATGGCCAGCTGCAGGCCACGGCGCAGGAACTCGTCCTCGACGTCGGCGGCTTCCGATTCCAGGGCCAGCAGCCCCTCGCGACGGGCCCGGCCGGCCAGCCGGACCAGCGTCTCCACCGCGTCGTCAGGTTTCACGGTCTTGGCGGTGATCGCGCGGACCAGCTGCTTGGGCATCGAGCTGACATCGCGCATCACGGCCCCGGCGATGGCCGCGCCGATGGTGCCACCGAAGACCAGGATCATCGGGGGCATCATGAAGATGGCGCCGATGCTGCCGCCTTCCAGGGTGACCGCGCCGACGATCGCGACGATCGCCAGCACCACTCCGATGATCAGGGCGGGGTCCATCAGGCGTCCGTCCTTCGGATCGGCACCACGGGGGTCTGGCCCGGTGAGACGGCCGCCGATAGCACCCGGATCCGGGCGTGACCGGCCGATTGGCCCGGATGGGCGTCGGGGAACTGGCTGTGGTCATGGGTCATCGCCTCGGCGCTGGCGATGATGCCGGCCCGGTAGTCACGGATCAGCTCGACCAGTTCGTCCAGCGATTCACAGATGACGTACTTGTTGCCGCCGATCAGGGTGACCACCGTGTCCGGAGTCGCCTCGGCACGTTCGATCAGGTCGGGGTTGAGGGTGAACACAGGTCCACCCAATCGGCGCAGCAGTATCATCGGATCCATCCAGGTGTTCGCCAGGACCCGTCCGTGGGTCCTCCTTGTTGTTACTTATCGGCATTGGCGCCCATTTTCTGAGCCGCCCGGCCGGTGGCCGGAGATCGCTCTGACGGCCTTGCCGGCACAGCACTAGGGCCCGCCGCGGCGCAGCGGGCCCTAGTGCGTGGGTGCTTAGTTCTTCAGGCTGATCAGGCTCTGCAGCACCTCGTCGGAGGTGGTGATCACCCGCGAGTTGGCCTGGAAACCGCGCTGGGAGATGATCAGGTTCGTCAGCTCGGCCGCCAGGTCGACGTTGGACATCTCGAGGTAACCCGGAGTCAGGCTGCCCCGGCCGCCGGTGTTCGCGGCGCCGATCTGGGGCGCGCCGGAGTTGGCACTGGACTGGTACTGGGAGTCACCGACCTTGGTCAGCCCGCCCGGGTTGGCGAAGGTGGCCATCGCGATGGTGCCCAGCGCGGTGGTGGTGCCGGTCGCGTCCACACCGTTGACCACACCGGAGCTGGTGACGCTCCAGGACTTGTAGACGCCGCTGCTCAGCGCCGACAGGTCCAGGTCGCCGCCGGTGGCGCTCTGCACGATGGCGCCGTCCGGTGAGACCAGGTGACCGGCTGAGTCGAGGTTGAACGAGCCCGCCCGGGTGAAGGTCTGCTGGCCGCCGTTGTTCATCACGAAGAAGCCGTCACCGTTGATCAGCAGGTCACTCGTGCGACCGGTGTACTGGCTCGAGCCCTGCGAGTAGTTGGTCGAGGTGCCGGCCAGCTGGACGCCGAGGCCGACCTGGATCGGGTTGGTGCCGCCGTTGGCCCCGGCCGGAGCGCCGGCGCCGGAGATGGTCTGGCTGAGGGTGTCGCCGAACACCGTCGAGGCGCTCTTGTACCCGGCGGTGTTGACGTTGGCGATGTTGTTGGAGGTGACATCGAGCATCTGCTGGTGAGCACGCAGGCCCGAGATGCCGGTGAACAGCGAGCGAAGCATGGGGATTCTCCTTTGAAGGAAGGTAATTTTCGGAATCTGGTTGTGATCAGGGGGTGATCGGTCGTGCGCGGTGGGGCCGGTCGGGTGGGCCGGGCGGGCTAACTCATGGCGCGCCGGTGGAGTCGTTGGCCAGCACCTGCTGGATCTGGCTCAGCTCGACATCGGCCGTCCCGATCCTCAGGGTCGGCTTGGCAGTCGAGATGGTCGCCGCGGACACGTAGCCGGTGACCAGGTTGCCCTCCAGCGTCGAGTAGGTGACGGTGTGCCCGACCAGGCTGCTCGCGGACTGGGCCCGCTGCGCGGACAGCATGTCGAGGCTCACCTTGGCGTTCTGCTCCGCTGCCTGCACCTGGGTCAGGGTGGCCGTCTCCTGCATGAAGGCAGCGGTGTCCATCGGCTTGCTGGGGTCCTGGTACTTCAGCTGGGCCACCAGCAGCTGCAAGAAAGCCTTGGAGCTCAGCGTGGTGTTGTCACTTGTCTCGATGGCCGGGTTGGTGGCTACCGGCGTGCCGGTGGCGGCCGAGGACACTGGTTGGGTCATCTGCTCTCCCGTTCTGAGGTGTTCACAGCCACCGGTCCAAACCGGAGCTCGCATGCGTGGGCATTCGGTCACCGCTCATCCGGCGCCGTGCCGGCGCCTGGCTTGCGTCATCATCGGCGCCCGGCCGATCCGGCCGGTTCGCCTCGGCGGCCTGGCGGGGGTCGGCCGAGCTGTCGGAGGTCAGATCCAGCGACAGCGCCACCGAGCTGAGACCGGCGGCCTGCAGTTCCGAACGCAGCTGGGGCAGCGCGTCGCGCAGCGTGTCATGGGCGATTTCACTGTTGCTGGCAAGCTGAATCGTCATCAGGTCACCGGCGATCCGGACGTTGAGGTTGACCGGGCCCAGCTCGGCCGGGTGCAGTGCCACGATGAGCTGGTGGCTGCCGTCACCGCCGGCTCGCAGTGCCAGCACCGGGCCGGCGACCTGGCGGGCCAGTGGCGTGTCGGCCATCGCGGCCGGAGGTTCGTGCCGGGCCGGGCCATGCTCGGCCGGCGTCACGCTGACCTGCTGCCCGGCCGGGACGGCCTGACCCGCCGGCGCCTGCTGCGCCGCGGTGATGGCTGGTTGGACGGCCACCGGCGCCGGCTCGGCCGCAACGCCGACGACCGCGGGAAGTGGTTCGGTTCCCGCTACCGGCTCCCCGGTCACGTCATTCGCCCTGGCCTGCCGGTGGCTGAGAACGGCGGCAGGCGGAGTGGCAGTGTGGGCTGCCTGTCCGGGAGCGGTCGCCAGTCCGGGTGCGGTGCTGAGGCCGGGTGCGGTGCTGAGGCCGGGGGCGGTGCTGAGGCCGGGGGCGGTCGCCTGTCCGGGTGCGGTGCTGAGGCCGGGTGCGGTGCTGAGGCCGGGGGCGGTCGCCTGTCCGGGTGCGGTGCTGAGGCCGGGGGCGGTCGCCTGTCCGGGGGCGCTCGCCTGTCCAGCCGGGGTGGCGGCACCGGTCGTCTTTGCCTGAGCGATGACGAAGTCGGGCGTGCCGGGCCGGGTCGCGGCGCCGGCTGCGGTGACGGCGCCAGGCCGGGAGCCGTCGTCCGGCCCAGTGACGGCAGACATCGGGGCCAAAGCCGTTGCGGGAGTCGGAGTCGGTTGGAATATCGAGGCCTGTGCGGCCGCCTTGGCGGCATCAGCCGCCTTCGTCGGCCCGAGGGCCTGCACCGGGCCCCACCCGTTGCCCTCGGCCCGGCCATCGGCCGTGCCATTGCCCGGCGCGTTGCCATTGCCCGGCGCGTTGCCCGGTCCGTTGGCCATCGCGGTGCCCTGACCCAGCCCGTTCGGGGGATCGGCCGGGCTGGCGGCACCGTAGCCGTTGCCTGCCTGCTCGGGCTGAGCGGCGGCCCGGGTCGAGACGGCGGCCAACGCGGCCGGGGCGCTGGCCTCGGCAGGCTGGGCCGCGGTCCGGGCGTCGATCGGCGCGCCGCCACCAAGAGCGGTCAGGGCTGCCGCGGCCTGCAGCGCCGGTGTCAGCAACGCCATGGCAGCGAGCTCGGTCACGCCCGCTCCGGTGTCAGCGGCCTCGGTCGCCGGCTCGGCCTTGGGGAGCGACTTGGCGGCCTGGTCGGCACTCGGGCCACGGCCACCGGGCGCCGGGATGCCGGCAAGCACTCCGGCGAAGGCGTCGCGCGCCGAGCCATCGGAGCTGTCGGAGCCGGCGGCATCGGTGGTGACGGTCAACGTCGCGCTGCTCGCGGTGGCGATCATGATTGCCATCAGGCGGCCCTTCCTGCCAACATCGCGGTGATCTTGGCGACGTACTTCTGCGTTTCGTTGTAAGGCGGAACTCCGCCGTACTGCTCGACAGCACCGGGGCCGGCGTTGTAGGCGGCCAGCGCCAGCGGCACCGAGCCGAAGGTCCGCAGGTGCTTGGACAGCAGCTGCGCCGCGCCTTGGACGGCCTGCGCGGGCACCCACGGGTTCACCCCGAGTTCCCTGGCCGTCCCTGGCATCAGCTGCATCAAGCCCTGCGCCCCCGCCGGACTGACGGCAGTCGGGTTACCGCCGGACTCGGTCTGGGCCACCGCTGCCAGCAGGCCCTTCGGAAGCTGGTACCGCGCCTCGTTCTGGAGGAACAGGCCGGTGTACCGGGTGAGGCCGGCCGGCGCCGGCTGGCCGTTGAGCGAGCCCGGCACGGTCCCGCCCAGGCCGGTGACCGCGCCTGCCAGGCCAGTGCCCGCACCGGCCTGACCGGCGCTCGACACCACCCGACGGATGCTGGTGGGAGTCTCGTAGACGCTCTGGATCTTGACCTTGTCCCCGGTTTGCGGGGCGGCGATCATCTTGTTGTCCCCGACATAGAGCGTCACGTGATGCGCCGGTTCGCCGAAGGTCAGGATGTCGCCGGGTTGCGCCTGCGCCAGGCTGGGCACCGCGGTGCCGACGTGCGCCTGGTTTGAGGCGATCCGGGGCAGCGAGATGCCGAGATCGCCGTAGGCACGCTGGACCAGGGACGAGCAGTCCAGTCCGGCAGTCGTGTTCCCGCCGAAGACGTAGGGCACTCCGAGGTACTTCTTGGCCGAGGCGATGATGTCGGCTCCGGACGGCTGGTGCGGCACCAGGCCGGCGACACCAGCGCCGATGCCCATACCAGCGCCGATGCCCATACCGGCGTTGGCGCTGGCACTGGCCAGAGCCAGCGCGAAGTCCGCTGTCCGGGTGGGCGCCAGGGTCGCGCCCGACGCCGCGGGCGCCGGCGTGCCGGCCGCCGGGACGCTGCGAGCCATCACCGGGGCGGGCAGCGACCGGGCCACCGGGTTACCCGGAAAGCCTGCCTGGATCTGGGCGATCCGGGCCAGCATCGATTGGACGCCTGACATCTCGACGCTCATCAGGACGTCCTCCGCAGCCGGGCGCCATGCCGGCTGATCGAGACCTCGTCCATCTCGCGCTGAGCCAGGCTTGAGGCGGTGCTGACCTGCTCTGCCTGGTCGCGCTCCTGCAGCTTCTCCACGGTCCGGCGGGACCGCGCGGCGGTGGTCAGCTCGACCAATGCCGAGGACACCCGACCTTCGGCGAACAGCACTCGGTTCCTGGCGGCCGCCAGCGTCGCCGCGGCGGCCTGGTGGGCTGCCAGCGAAGCGTGGAAGGCGGGCACGCTCTGGCTCCGCGGCGAGGCCATCCCGGCCACCCGCGCGGCGTGCTCGGCATGCTCGTCGGCGGCCTGGCCGGCGTCGCGGCGGGCGACCGCCACCTGCTGAGCCACCAGATCCTCCTGAGCCTGCCTGGCTCGCAACACCGTCGGAATCCAGGATCGGGGGCTCATCGGGTGACCTCGACAGGTCCGGTGAGCACAGCCGGCTCGTCGGCCAGGATCGCCCGCAGGGCCTCCCAGGCCGAGTCCGCGCTGCTCTGATCGGTCATGTCCTGCTGCAGAAAGGCTTCCAGCTGTGGCCAGATCGCCAGCGCCTGATCGGCACGCGGGTTGGTGCCCCCGACGTAGGCGCCGATCTCGACGAGTTCCTTGACGTCGCGGCGAGCGGCCAGCAGTTGCCTGGCCCGGCGGGCAAGTAGCTGCTGCTCGTCGGTGGTCACCGCGGTCACCACCCGAGAGACCGATTCCAGCACGTCGATGCTCGGAAAGTGGCCGGCGGTGGCCAGCCGGCGGTCCAGCACGATGTGGCCGTCCAGGATCGAACGGGCTGTGTCGGCGACCGGCTCGTTGTGGTCCTCGCCCTCGACCAGCACTGTGTAGAGGCCGGTGATCGAACCGTGCTCGGACCCGCCGGCGCGCTCCAGCAGCCGGGGCATCAGCGCGAACACCGACGGCGGGTAGCCCCGCGATGCCGGCGGCTCACCGGCGGACAGGCCGATCTCGCGTTGCGCGGTGGCCAGCCGGGTGATGCTGTCCATCAGCAACAGCACGTCCTGGCCCTCGTCGCGGAACCACTCCGCGATCCGGGTTGCGACAAAGGCCGCCCGCAGCCGGACCATCGGCGGCTGGTCGGAGGTGGCGATGACCACCACGGCGTCGCGCAGCCCGTCCGGGCCGAGGTCGTTCTCCAGGAACTCCCGGACCTCCCGGCCGCGCTCGCCGATCAACGCCACGACGGTGATCTGGGCGCTGGTGCCTCGGGTGATCATCGACAGCAGGCTCGACTTTCCGACGCCGGAGCCGGCGAAGATGCCGACCCGCTGCCCGCGCCCGACGCTGATCAGCGAATCGATCGCCCTTACGCCCAAAGGAAGTTGCTCATCCACCCGGCGCCGGCTCAACGCCGGCGGCGGCGCCATCTCGACCGACACCCGGTCCAGTCCGGCGGGCAACGGCAGGCCGTCCAGCGGTTGGCCGAGGCCGTCCAGCACCCGGCCGCGCAAGCCGGCGCCGACCCCGACCCGCAGCGGTCCCCCGGTGGCCGCGGCGCGGTCGCCGTTGCCGATCCCGTCCAGCGAGCCCAGCGGCAGGCAGGTGCAGTTCTGATCGTCGACAGCGACCACCTCGGCCAGCACGGCCTGCGGGCCCTCGCCGATCGAGAGCAGGTCCCCGATCCGGCCGGTCAGTCCCGAGACGGTGATCGAGAGCCCGACCACTCGGGAGACGTAGCCGTAGATCCTGGGGGCGGCCAGTTCGGTCAGCTCGGCGAGCCGGTGCTGACCGCGGCTGGAGCCGAGAACGGTTCTCATCATCGGCCGAGGTACTCCCGCAGCCGTGCGACACCCTCGACCAGCCGGGCGTCGATGGTGGTGCTGGCACATCGGGCCAGCGCGTCGCCGGCCCGCAGGTCGGGGTCGGTCTCGAACGTGATGCCACGACCGGTCGCGCCCTCCACCGAGCCGATCAGGGCGGTTCCGGCCGGACCGGTGAGAGTGTCGTAGTCCGCCGGGTTCAGCCAGACGGTGACCGGCTCGCCGGCCGGCGCCAGCCGCAGGATCCTGGCCAGGGCGGCCGGAGCGGCGACTTCGGGATCGCGCAGCTCGCGCCCGAGCAGCACCTCGGCCAGCTCGACGGCGGCGGCCAGGATCTGGTCCTCGATCTGGCCGGTGATGCTCATCGTGGTCTGCTCCAGCTGCGCGGCTGCGCCGTGCAAGGCCTGCACCGCCGAGTCGACCCGCTGGCGGTGGGCAGCCAGCGAGAACTCCCGGTCGGCCTGCGCGGCAGCGCGCTCGGCCGCCCCGGAGTCGGCCGCCTCGCGCGAACCCTGTGACCAGCCCTGGGCATAACCGACCGCCCTGGCCTGGCCGCGGGCCTGCTCGATCAGCCGGTCCGGGACAGCGATGTCGCTGATGAACTCGAAGGCCACCGTGTCAGGCAACGAACTCGTCCTCTTCGCCGCGCCGGACGATGATCTGACCGGACTCCTCGAGCTCCCGGATCACCCGCACCACCTCGGTCTGGGCTTCCTCGACGCTCTGCACCCGCACCGGGCCCAGCAACTCGATCTCCTCGGCCAGGGTGATGGCGGCCCGCTCGGACATGTTGGCCATGATCTTGGCGTGCACCACGCTTGCCACGCCCTTGAGCGCGATGGCGAGGTTGCCGGTCTCGACCTGGCGCAACACCAGTTGCACCGCGCGGTCCTCCAGGTTGATCAGGTCCTCGAACATGAACATCCGGCTGCGGACCTCTTCGGCCAGCACCGGATCCCGGTTCTCCAGGCCTTCCATGATCAGCTTCTCGGTGCCCCGGTCGGCGCGGTTGATGATGTCGACCAGCGGCTGGACCCCGCCGACCGCCGACAGCTCCGAGGGCACCAGCAGGTTCGCCATCCGGCGCTGAAGGTTGGCCTCGATCTGATGGATGATGTCGGGCGTCGTCTGGTCCATGGTGGCGATCCGGTGCGCGACGTCGGCCTGCAGGTCACTGCCCAGGCCCGCCAGCACCTTCGAGGCCAGTGGCGCCGGAACGTGCGCCAGCACCAGGGCAATCGTCTGCGGGTGCTCGTCGGAGATGAAGTTCAGCAGTTGCCTGGCGTCGGCGTTGTGCAGGAACTTGAACGGTACGTCGAACATGGTGCCCGACAGCCGGTCCAGGATCGCGTCCGCCCGCTGGTCACCGACCGCCGCGCGCAGCATCGCGCGGCTCTGCTCGATGCCGCCGTGGACCACGGAGTCCCCCGACACCTGCAGGATGCCGAACTCGCGCAGCACTGCCGCCGACACCTCGGCGGGCACCTCACCGGCCCGGGCGATCTCGGTCGCGACCTCTTCGAGTTCGGTGTCCGACAGCTGACCCAGCACCTTGGCCGAGGCCTCCCGGTCCAACTGCAGCACCAGCACGGCGGCCTTGCGCCGGCCGGACATGCCGCGGGTCGGGTCGATGTTCGGCTCGGCGTTGCTGGCTGCCACCGCCAGGCTGGTGCCGATCGAGGACACAGTCGCCAGGGTCTCTACCATCGTCAGCTCTCCTTCGTGTTGAGCCAGGTGCGCAGCAAACGGGCGACCTCTTGTGGCTGGCTGTCTGCCATCTCGGCCAGGTCGCGTTGCCGAGCGGCGTTGATGGCGGCTTCCCGGCTCTGCGGCGGCACGATGTCGCGCGGGGCCGGCGGCAGCGATCCGGGTGAGTCGTTCAGGGTCGAGAGGAACATGTCCAGGTCATCGGTCGGCTCGTTCGGACGGCGCCGGCGACGGTTGGCGATAACGGTCGCGACGATGACGCCGAGTACCAGCAGCACCACCACGACGGTCTTGACCAGCGACATCAGCTCGGCCTGCCGGCGTTCGGCGGCGGCCGCGGCGGCCGCCTCGGCTGCCGCCTTCTCGGCAGCGGTCGCCGCCGAGGTGTCGAACGGAGCGGTTGCCAGCGCGAGGGTGTCTCCGCGCTTGGCGTCCAGTCCGACCGCTGAGCTGACCAGTTCGCGCACCTGGGCCTCGTCCACCGGCGGGGCGTTCTTGTCCAGCAGCACGGCCACGCTCAGGGTCCGGACCTTGCCGGGCGCGGAGTCGCGGGTCTCGGTTTCCTGGCCGACCGCGTTGTCCCGGGTGGTGGTGGTCTTGCGGTAGCCGTTGGCTCCCGTGGCTCCGGGCGCCGCGGTGGGGCTGGGTGAGGCGGCGCCCAGGACGCCGCCCGCGCCGTTCTGGCCGGCGCCGTAGCTCTCGGTGGTGTTGGCCTCGGACAGCGGCGGGATGCCGGTGGCGTAGACGTAGCGCTTGGAGACCGTGTTGTTCTTGTCGAAGTCGAGGTCGGCGTTCACCGTGACCACGGCGTGCCCGGCGCCGACGAGCTGGTCCAGCATCTGCTGGACCTCGGAGCCGACCCGCTTGTTGTACTGGGCGATCGCCTCGGTGCGGGTGTCGGCAGCGGCGCCGCTGTTGGCGTCACCGGCGACCGAGAGCACCTTGCCGCTGGCGTCGGAGACGCTGACCTGATCAGCGGCCAGACCCGGAACGCTGGAGGACACCAGGTTCACCACCGACTGGACCTGCCCGGAGGACAGGGTGACGCCGGGGTCGGTGGTCAGCAACACCGAGCCGGTTGCCTTCTGGCTGCCGTCGGTGAAGACGCTCTGCTTCGGCATCGCCAGGTGCACCGCGGCCTCGCGGACTCCGCTGATCGACTTGATGGTCTTGCTCAGCTCGCCTTCCAGGGCCCGCTGGTAGTCCACGTGCTGCTTGAACTCCGAGGTGGTGATGCCTTCCTTGTCCAGCAGGCTGTACCCGGTGGCGCCCGCCGACGGCAGGCCGGCGGCGCTCATGTTCAGCCGCAGGTCATAGACGTCCTTCTGCGGCACCAGGATCGAGGTGCCGTTGGCCGCCAGCTGGTAGGGCGTGCCGTTGGCGTTGAGCTTGTCGATGATCCCGCTGGCGTCGGCCGGAGCCAGGTTGGTGAACAGCGGCGCGTAACTGGGCTTGGACGCCCATGATGAAAAAGCGAAACCGCCGATCACCAGGGCGAGGCCGACGGCGACCGTGACCACCTTCTGGCCGGGCGTGAACGCCTGGAACCCGCGCCAGATGCGCCGCAACGTGGAGAGAAGTCTTTCCTGCATCGCTTAGGCCTGCATTCCCATGATCTGGTTGAACGCGTCAACACCCTTGGTCCGGACGGTCGTCGCCAGCTGGGTGACCAGGGAGGCCTGGGTCGCGGCGATGGTGTAGTCGTGAATGTCGGTGAGGTCTCCGGTCGCGGCCTGCACCGCGAGCCCGTCGGCCTTGCTCTGCGCCGACTGCACCGCGTTGAGGCCCTTCTCGAGCATGGCGGCGAAGTTGCCGGACGTGCTGCTGGTCGACCCTTCCTGGATGCCGAGGTCACCGAGTCCGGGGTCTGAGATCCCGGTGGTGGCGGCGAAGTTGGGCAACGCGGCGCTGATGGCGCCGATCGCGGGCAAGGTCATGTCAGCGGTTCTTTCCGATGTTGATGGCGTCGAGGTAGGTGTCACGGGCCCGGTCCACGACCGCGGCGTTGGCCTGGAAGGCGCGCTGCGCCATGATCAGGTTGCCCATCTGCTCGCCCATGTCGATGTCGGGCAGCCGCACGTAGCCCTCGGCGTCGGCGAGCGGGTGGTTGGGCTGGTAGCTGAGCCGGCCCTCGGGGCTGCTCACCGGCAGCGCGCTGATGGCAACGCCCGCGCCCACTCCGTCGGCGCCTCCCGCGATGTCCTGGGCCTGCACGTACTGCGCCTGGAACGCGTCGCCGGAGGTGGGCTTGACGGTGTTGAGGTTGGCCATGTTGTTGGCGATGACGTCGATCCAGGTGCGAAACGTGCTCAGCCCGGTGCCCGAGGTCGAGATGGCGGAGAAGATCGGCATCCGCTCAGCCCTTCAACACGACGCTGAGAAGTTCGAACTTCGAGGACATCGCGCCGCTGAGCAACCGGTACTGCAGCGCGGTCTTCTGATCGGTGAGGGTCTCGGTGTCCAGGCTGACGTTGTTGCCGTTGATCCCGACCGGCGCGTTGCTGGGCGTGATGGTGACCCCGGCCCGGGCCGGCTCGCCATCGGCGACGGCACGTCGCAGGTCGTCCTCGAAGGACAGCTGGCCGGCGCGGAAGTTGGGGGTCTCGATGTTGGCGATGTTGTTGGCGCTCACCCGTTGCCGGGCGGCCAGCGCTGAGAGCGCGGTACTGAGAGTGACTGACGCGACGTCGTCGAGCACGGCACGAAACCTCCGCTGATCGGGGCTTCGCCAATCCTTGGCGGGCTGTTGCGAGCAGTCCGTGCTCGAGGATCCCTATCGACCATGATCACTCTGAGTTAAGCCTCTGTAAGAAACAGATCCGAAAGGTGGTGTCAGGCCCTCAGGTCGACGAGCTGCGGCGCCGGGTCAGGGCGGCTCGCGGGACGCGGCCGGCTCGCGGCGGGCGCCCGGTCAAGCTCCATCCCGATCTGGATCTGCAGTCGCAACTGCTGATCCAGCAACGCCTGTGCCCGGGCAACCAGCTCCGCCGGGATGGGTGGCAGCACCGGCGGGTGCCAGGGCGTCACCGGCGCCAGCAGCTCACCGCGTCGCAGGCCCTCCTGCAACGCCAGGGTCTCGGTCTCCAGGTCGGCCAGCACCTGCTCCCAGGTGGGCGGGCCCTGCCGGTGACCCCGCTCAGCCGAACCAGCCGGCTGGCTAGCCAACGCGAACTGCTTCCCGGCCCTCGGCCACTGCCGCACCGCTCGGCGGGGTGCCGCCCTGCAACTGCGCTTCGGCCTGCTGCCAGCTGGAGCGCAGGTCAGAGACGATCTTGGTCGCGGCCGCCAGCCGGCCGGGCCGCGGCTCGAGCACCTCGCCGATCAGCTCGCGCAGCAGGTAGGAGTACAGCGACGCCAGATCGGCAGCGCCTGACCAGGCGCTGACGTCGAGGCTGCCGAGCAGCTCGGCGACGATCTGCTGGGCGTGCTGCAGATGATCCCGCGCGGTGCCGTCGCCGCTGTCCTGGGCAACCTGCGCGCGCTGGATGTCCAACCACAACCGGTCATAGAGCAGGACGATGCGCCGGGCCGGCGTCGCGGTGGCGACGGCGTCGGCAAGGTAGCGGGCGCGGGCGGTGTCGGCGGGCACTGGCGATCATCTCCTTCGTCGGTTGGCGTCCGGCCCGCGGGCCTGAACGGGTCAGTCGGTCCGGGCTATTTCTTCGAGGCGGAATTGGACGCGCTGATCGCGTCCAGCGCCGAGGTCAGGTAGCTGGAGGTGGCCTGCAGCTTCTGCAATGCCACTTCCATGGCGGTGTACTTGGACTGCATGGCGAGCCGCTGGCCCTCCAGCCGGGTGTCCCACTCGGCGATCTGCTTGTTCAACTGGCCGACCTGGGCCGTGCCGGAGTTGATCAGCGGGCTCAGGGTGACCGTGGAGCTCCTCATCGCCAGGCCGGACAAGGCGCCGGCCAGCGAGGTCGCGGCAGTTGCCTGGGCTTTGGCCGGATCAGCCGCGTACGCGCTGGCGAAGGCGGTGGCGTCGAAGGTCAGCTCGCCCTTGGAGGTCAGCTGCACCCCGATCGAGGCGAAGCTGGCGCCGGCGCTGGTGCCACGGCTGACGGTCGACAGCACACTGCTGGTGATGGAGTTGATTCCGAAGTCACTCTCCAGCACGCCGCCCTTGCCGGTGCTCTTGTTGAGCTCGGTGAGGGTGGCGTTGGCGGCGTCGACCAGTGCCTTGATCTTGTCGCTGATGGCGCTGGCGTCGCTGGACACCGAGACCGTCACCCCCGTGGCGACGGCGCCGATGCTGAACGTCACGCCTGGGATGACGTTGTTGAAGGTGTTGCTGCTGCTGGACATGGTGTAGCCGCCGGCAGCCGGATTTCCCACCGCGATCTGGGCGTCCTTGGCCGCGACCAGGGTCTGCGGAGCGGTGTCGAGGCCGTTGATCGTGAAGGCCCCGGCCGCGCCGGTGGCCACCGAGGTGAACTGCAGCAGCGGGCCGGAGTCGGTGTTGATCACCGAGGCCCGGATGCCGAGGCCGGCGTTGTTGACCGCGCTCGCCACGGCGGTGGCGCTGCCGTCGGCCAGTGCGAGGTGGTGGGTGGTGCCGGTGGAGTCGACGATGTCGATGCCGTTGGGCGGTGAGGCGACCACCGCGCCGGTGGCCGCCACGGTGCTGATCTGGGCGGTGGCCAACCGGATCACGTCGAAGGTGGTGGCCGAGCCGGAGACGGCGTCGGAGGTGGTCGAGGCGATCACCGCGGTGCTGCTGGATACCGCTTTCGCGGCGGCCCAGGTGCCGGCCTGCTTCACCGCGTCGGCGGCGGCCTGCAGCGCGGTCAGCTTGGTGTTGATCGCCTGGTATGCGGTGAGCTCGCTCTGCTGCAGGGACAGCTGGTTCTTCAACTGGGTCTGCGGCTGAGCGGCGACTTTCATCAACTGCGAGATGAGAGAGGCCGTGTCGATGCCGGAGGACAACCCGCTGATCGAGAACGCGCTCACGTGCACTCCTTACCTACCGAGGCAGTCCGGCCGGGGTTCTGGTTCGAACCCCGGCCGGATGCATCAGGCGGTTTTGCTGGTAGCTGGCAGGACTTACTGCAGCAGCTTCAGGATGGCCTGCGGAGCCGAGTTGGCCTGGGCCAGCACCGAGGTGGCGGCCGAGGTCAGGATCTGAGCCTGGCTCATCGCGGTGACCTCCTTCGCCAGATCGGCGTCGGTGATGTTGGAACGCGAGGCGGTCACGTTCTGGATCGTGGTCTGCAGGTTGCTGATGGTGTAACCGAGCTGGTTCTGGGTGGCACCGATCTGGGACCGTGAGGCCGACACCGAGGCGATCGCCGCGTCGATGGTGCCGATCGCGGTCTGCGCGCCGGCCGTGGTGCCCACGTTGACACCCGAGACACCCAGGGTGGTGCTGTCGGCGGACGTCAGGGCCAGCGAGATCTGCTCACTGGCGGTGTTGTTGGCGCCGACCTGGAACACGCCGACCGCGGCGGTGTAGCTGCCGTCGAGCAGCTTGGTGCCGCCGAAGGCAGTCGTGGCGGAGATGTTGTTGAGCTGGGTGTTGAGGTTGGTGATCTCGGACTGGGCGGCGGCCTGGGCGGCGGAGTCCTGCGAACCACCGTTGGACGCCTGGACGGCGAGGTCACGCTGACGCTGCAGGATCTTCTGCACGGTCGCCAGGGCGCCGTCAGCGATCTGGGCGACGTTGGTGCCGTCCTGGGCGTTGCGAACGGCCTGGGTCAGGCCGTTGATCTGTGAGGTCAGGCCCTGGCTGATCGACAGGCCGGCCGCGTCATCGGCCGCCTTGTTGATCCGCAGACCGCTGGAGAGCTTCTCGAACGCGTTCTGCAGCGATGCCTGGTTGGCGGACAGGTTGCCGTAGGCGTTGAGGGCCCCGACGTTGGTGTTGATGCGAAGACTCACGGTGTTTCCTCCTGAAACAGAGTCCGGGTTGACCCGCTTATCGGGCCGGCCGATCCATCCGTGGATCAGCTCGTCTATAGGTTCGGCAGCCGGGGCGCCGACTTGAGCGGTTAGCCGCTACTTTGTCGCGCGAGCCGGGCGTCAGGCGATCGAGGAGCGGTCAAGCTCCTCGCGCCGGCGCGGCATCGCCGAGCTGTACTGCGCCGAGACCGACTCACCGAAGGCGTTGGACATCTTCAACCGGCTGGACAGCGTGCCGCGAGCGGCCACCGCGGCCGCGTAGCTGGCGACCCGGGCGCCGGCCCGGCCGGTCGGCTCGGCAGGCGCGGCGAGCTCGGGCTCGGCACTGGCCAGGCCGTGCCTGAGCAGCTTGAGCGCCTCGGCCCGCAGCTGGGAGATCCGGGACTCGGTGACACCGAGCTCGGCGGCGATGTCGGCCATCTGCCGCTGATCGAAGAAGTAGGCCTGGACGACGTGGCGCAGCC
>DASVQQ010000023.1 GCA_036389035.1 Jatrophihabitans sp. | reverse complement strand
TGTCATCAGCCCTGATGCCTCGAGCCGCCCGACACCTTGGCTGACTTCATCGGCGGTGAGGATGGCGTGGTTGATACCGTCGGCGGCAGCCACCAGGTCCGTAAGGTCGCACCCGCTGTCCCCACTGATGGCAACGGCTGTCAAGACCCAGGCATCAGCGAACTGCCACCCCTGGTTCTCGGTCGTCACGGACAGAGGCTAACGCCGGATAGCCACCTTCTCCTAGGGGTGTGCTTACGGATGGACGAGGTTCCATACGCTGCTGGGCGACTATGCCGACGAGCCCGGCTGCCGGTTGCCGCGCGCCAGCGGGCGGCGCAGTGAACACCGCAGCCGCGCCGCAACACCCCGCCACCTCCGTACGGCTGCCCCGCGTGTAGGAGACCGCCCACCGTGTAGCAGGAGATACGGCGGTCAGCCGCCAACCCAGCGACATCCGCCGGGTGTGGACGGGTCAGGGAAGTCGAGGCAGGCGCCATCCCCATTGCCATGGCCACAGGAACCTGCGCCCGAGGTGGGCCAATTAGTCGTACGGCAGGGCCACTATGCGTTCGTAGGCGCCGCGCAGCGTCGCTTCGTAGTCCCCCCGCCGGAACACGATCGCCTCTGGAGCGCTTACGGCAGGTGACGGCTCCGAGTAGCTGTTCTCCCATAAGAAGTCAGCCCACCTGACCGAGTCAGCATCCATATGCACCGAAGCTGTCACCGCACCGCACCCGAGGTCGCCGCAGTCGCCACATACCAGGAGGGCGACCCTGCTCACGGCGAGGCCCGGCGAAGGGCGACGTCCTAGGAGTTCGTCAATCGCATCCGGCACTGTGGGGAGCCACGCTCGGTTCAAAGGGGTAACAAGATCCCCCGATGCGCTCATGCGCGCCGACAGGGACTCGCCATCGATGACGAAGTCGAGAAAATGCGATTCGGGATGACGCGTCACGTTTCCGTCGATGAGGGTTCGATGCAACACCGCACATTCGAGCGCGAACGTCGATGTCTGCTGAGGCACTTCGTAAGTATGCAGAGCCTTGCCGAGATCTGCGCAGTCGCTGCTGACAGCGGCAAAGTGTGGATGGTCCGGCGGTGAGTCCTGATACCTTGGCACGCGTGTCCGAGCCTTCGCCGTGGGATCCGGAGAGTCCTCGAAACCGTGACCGCACGTGTGAGTCACAGCGGCAGGTTCGCGCGATGCTGATGCAGTGGGATGCCATCGGGATTTCGGATGAGCCCGACGCAGCCGACGAGTATGACTGCATGATCGGGCCCCTACTGCAGCAACTGTTCGCCGGAGCGTCCACAGCGGCACTTGCCGCTTGGATCGCCGAGGAACGCACGGAGCATTTCGCCCTGGAAGAGGATGACGAGGCCGACATCGCGTTGGCCACCGACCTGACCCGCTGGTGGGCAGCACGAATCGCTACCGACTAGCCAGGGCTCGGCCTCTTGCCCGCAACGTCTCATCGCTGGGTGTCGTGACATCGCTTGGCGCCCGTTCGCCGGCCTGAGCGGATGGCCAGAGAATCGGTCAAGCCCTCACGGACGGATGTTGCGTTGCGGTCGCTGCTCCGGGTCGATCCAGGCCGGAGGAATGAACCAGGGCAGCCCGTCACGCATGCTGATCTGCCAGCCGCCGGTGTCGATGCGGTCGTGATGGTGATCGCACAGCAGGCACAGGTTGTCCAGGTCGGTGGCGCCGCCTTCGCGCCAGCTGACTATGTGGTGTTTCTCGGTCCACTCGGGTGGGTCGGCGCAGCCGGGGAAGGCGCATCCCTGGTCTCGGGCGATCAGGGCGAGGGTTTGCTTGTCGGTGGCCACGCGTCGGGCGGTGCCGTAGTTCAGGATGCCGCCGGTGCTGTTGTGCACGATCCAGGCGATGGCCGCCTGGTCGGCGATCCGGAGCGCCTGCTCGACGGTCAGCTTCTGCCGGTAGCTGGTGCTGACAAGCCCGGTGCCGGTCTGGAACTGCTCAGCCGTCATGGTGATCAGGACGGTCGCGGGAACGCCGCCCGAGGTGGGCAGCTCGCCGGCGCGCAGGGCCAGCTTCAACACGGCACGCAAGGCATCGTGCATCCGCTGCCCCGAAGTCCGCTGATCGCGCTCGCCTGCCTCGGAGGGCTTCGGCGCGGCCAGCGAGTGCAGCACCGTCATGGCCAGGGCCGCGGTCTCGGTGTCGAGGTCGGCGGTCAGCCGGTGCATCCCGTCACCGTGGGGATGGCAGCTCAGAAACCGCCGCCGCTGCTGGGTGCGCTCCTCGGCCAGAGTGCCGTCCGGGTCGAGGGTGTCCAGCAACCGTCGGGCGATCCCGATCAGGGTGCCGGCGTCGAAGCGGCGCGCCTGCTCGACGAGAAAGGCTTCGGCCTCGGCCTGCCGCTCGACGGGAAGCCGCGCGTCGCGCAACCTGGCCATCGCCGCGATGATCACGTCAGCCTGCCGGGCGGTGATCGAACCGTCAGCGCGGGCGGCGGCGGTGGCAGGCAGCAGTGGCGCGAGCCGTTCGCCGGTCAGGCTGGTCCGCGGGCCGAGCTCACGGGCCTGACGCACCCGGGGCCCACTCTCGGCGGAGGACAGGTTCAGCAGGCCTGACAGCAGCTGCTTCGACCCGCGCAGCACGTACCGGCCCGGCAGGTTGCGCGCCTCGACCTCGGCGATCAGCAGGTGATCGAGCGCTTCGAGCTGGCGGCGGGCCTGCTCGGCGAGCCGCAGCACCTCGAGCACGTCATCATCAGCGAGTCCGGAGAACGAGCACCCGGCAAGCTGTGCAATCGCCGCCGGCAAGGCCGCGGCCAGCATCGGCGCCTCGTTCGCACTCACCGCCATTGTCATACATCAGACACTAGAGCAGGGGTATGACAATACCGGTCGGCAGCGAATAGCCTTACAGCAAAGGCATTCCTGCCTGCGTGCCCTCACGCGCGGCCGCCGCTCCGAAGCCGCACCGCCCGACCCAGCCGCACGGCCCACCCAAGCCGCACGGCCGCCGCGCCGAAGCCGCACGGCCCGACCCTGGCGCTAGTCCTCCGGACGCCAGAGCTCAAGCTCCGGAATCCCCGGCGTCTCGAAGCCCAGCACCTGCCCGTAGAAGGACAGTTCCGCCTCGCGCGCGTGGATCTGGGTCTCGGCCCGCCGGAAACCGTGCGACTCACCAGGATAGGCCAGGTAGGCATGCGGAATTCCCTTTGCCACCATGGCATCGCGGAACATCTCCGACTGGGCCGGCGGCACCACCGGGTCGTCCAGGCCCTGCAACAGCAGCACCGGACACGACAGGCCGTCCACGTTGTTCAGCGGCGCCCGGCTCTCATACAGCGGCAGCGCCTCGGGCAACGGGCCGATCAGCCCGTCAAGGTAACGGGATTCGAAGTCATGGGTCTGCTCGGCGAACTTCACCAGCTCCGCGACACCGAAGTAGGACACCCCGCAGGCGAACACCTCGGTGCCGGTCAGGGCTGCCAGCACCGTCCAGCCGCCGGCCGAGCCGCCCTGGATCGCCAGCCGGTCACCGTCAGCCATCCCAGCATCGACCAGCCCGCGTACGGCGGCCACGGTGTCTTCGACGTCGACGACGCCCCACTGGCTGCGCAGCCGGTCGCGGTAAGCCCGGCCATAACCGGTCGAGCCACCGTAGTTGACGTCGACGACGCCCATCCCGCGGCTGGTCAGGTAGCAGATGAGCGGGTTCACCGACGGCGACACGTGCGCGGTCGGACCGCCGTGCACGAAGGCGACATAGGGCGGCAGCTCGCCCTCGGGCGGGCTGAAATCGGGACTGGTCGGTGGGTAGACGAAAGCGTGGACGTCGCGGCCACCGGGTCCGGTGAAGGTCATCGGCAGGGCGTCGGGCAGGTAGGCCGCCGGCGGCAGCTCGTCACTGGTGAGCCGCAGGTCGGTCAGCTCGCCGGTGGCCAGCTCGAGCGTCCGCAGGCCGGCGTCGGTCCGGGCCCCGCCACAGGTCAGCAGCGCGTGGCCCTCCCGGACGCCGTTCAGGACCAGGGTGCTCAGGTCGCCGAGGTCGAGGTCGGTCAGCTCGCCGGTGGCCGGGTCCAGCACCGCCAGCCGGTCCAGGCCCAGGGTGCGTACGGTCAGCAGCCGGCCGTCGGCAAGCGGTTCGTACCAGTGGCGGCCCAGCTGCCACAGCGGACCGGCGAAGTCCTCCGGGCGCGGGCAGAGCGGCTCGGCGTAGCCCCCCTCGGCCAGCGACATCCGGTACAGGTTCCACCAGCCGGACCGGTCACTGATCACGAACAGGCTGTCGTTGTCAGCCCATTCCGGCTGCAGCACGGACTCGGTGGTCGAGCCCATCAAGGTCCGCCACGGCCCGCACACCCCGTCCGCGGTGAGCTCGGCCACCCGCAGCTCGGTGCCGTCCCACGGCATCTGCGGGTGCTCCCAGGCGATCCAGGCCAGCTTGGTGCCGTCCGGTGACAACCTGGCGTGGGTCAGGAAGTGCGACCCGGACACCACCGAGCGAATCCGGGACGGGTCCTCGACCGCGGAGCCGTCCAGCGGCACCGCGCACACGTCGCGGCTGATGGTTCCGTCGGGCCGGTGGATCTCGCGGATGCACCAGACCTCGCTGCCATCGGCCGACAACTGCGGCTCGGCGTAGCGCAGCGTGGCCGGCTCCGAACCGGCCGGGCTGATCGGCTCCGGCACGCTGGCGCCGGCAGCCAGCCGGTACAGCCGCTGGTCGGTGAACTCGGTGAACAGCAGGCTGCCGTCGGGGCCGGGCGTCCACGAGGCGCCGCCGTACTCGTGCACCCGGGTGCGGGCGTTCCAGGGCGCCGGCAGGACGTCCTCGGGCTCACCGTCGGCATCGAACCTGCGGACGGACTGGCGACCGGCTTCGGCAGGCCGCAGCTCGGTCCACCAGACCTGGCCTTGCACGTAGCGCCCGCCGCCGGCCGGATGCTGGGTGCGCACCGTGTCGGCGGCGGTGATCGGGGACTTCCACGAGCCGTAAGGAGCTGTCTGCATGGTCCAGATCATGCCTGGCCGGAGCCGGGGCTGCGAGCGCACCCCGGAGGGAGGCGGCAGCCGGCTCAGGCGCCGGCGAACCCGTGCTGGCGCCAGGCCTCGTACGCCGCCACGGCCGCGGCGTTGGACAGGTTCAGCGAGCGCCGTCCGGCCAGCATCGGGATGCGCACCTCGGCGCTGATTCGCGGATCGGCCAGCACCGCCGCGGGCAGCCCCGACGGCTCGGTGCCGAACAGCAGCACGTCACCGGGCCGGTAGCTGATCTCGGTGAAACGAGTGCCGGCCCGGGTGGTGAAGGCGTAGACCCGCCCACCCGCCGGGCCCGCCGGGCCCGCCGAGCCCGCCGAGCCCGCCGAGCCCGCCGAGCCAGCCCAAGCGGCCCAGGCCGCCTCCAGGTCGCGGTGCACGACGACCGAGGCCAGGTCGTGGTAGTCCAGCCCCGCCCGGCGCAGTTTGGCATCGGACAGGTCGAAGCCCAGCGGCCCGATCAGGTGCAGCTCGCTGCCGGTGGCCGCCACCAGCCGGATGGCGTTGCCGGTGTTGGGCGGGATCTTGGGTTCCAGAAAGGCGATCCGGAACATCACCGACTCCCTCCATGCCCGCACCGGTCGCGTCGGGGGCATAGGGCAGACTTTGGCACATGCCTGAAACCGTTGAGATCGGACTGGGTCGTGACGCCCGCCGCGGGTACCACCTGGACGAGGTCGCGCTGGTGCCGACCCGGCGTACCCGGGGGTCCTCGGTGGTCTCGACCGCGTGGCAGATCGACGCGCACACCTTCGAGCTGCCGCTGGTGGCAGCGCCGTCGGACGCGGTGGTCTCGCCCTCGACGGCGGCTGAAATCGAGCGCCTCGGCGGCCTGGCCGTGCTCAACGGCGAGGGTCTGTGGGCACGGTATGAGGACCCGGCGCAGGCACTGGCCAGCATCGTCGACGAGTCCGGCTGCAGCACCAGCACGCTGCAGCAGCTCTATGCCCAGCCGGTCTCGTCCGAGCTGCTGGCCCGCCGCACCAGCGAACTGCAGGCCGCCGGAATCAGGGTGGCGGTCCGGCTGTCGCCGCAGCACACCGTGGCGCTGTCACCGGCGGTGCTCAAGGCCGGCGTCGACCTGCTGGTCATCCAGGGCACCGTGATCTCGGCCGAGCACGTCGGCTCCGACGACGCGGCCGATGACGCGCTGAACCTCAAGACCTTCATCGCCGACCTCGACATTCCGGTGCTGGTGGGCGGCGTGACCAACTACCAGACCGCGCTGCACCTGATGCGCACCGGCGCCGCCGGGGTGATCATCGGCTACGGAGCCCACTCCGGCTCGACGACCCATTCCGCGCTGGGCATCGACGTCCCGATGGCCACCGCGATCGCCGACGCGGCGGCGGCCCGCCGGGACTACCTGGACGAGACCGGCGGCCGCTACGTCCACCTGATCGCCTATGGCGACATCACCACCGGCGGCGACATCGCCAAGGCATTGGTCTGCGGAGCCGACGCGGTGATGCTCGGCGAGGCGCTGGCCGGCGCCGCCGAAGCTCCGGGCGGCGGGCGCTACTGGGATCCGACGGCCTCCCACCCCCGGGTGCCGCGCTCGGCCCTGGTCGATCTCGGCGTCGACCCGGGGGACCGCCCGTCACTGGCGGAGCTGCTGCTCGGCCCGACCGCGGACCCCAGCGGTGAGCGCAACCTGTTCGGATCGCTGCGCCGGGTGATGGCCAAGTGCGGCTACTCCTCGGTGAAGGAGTTCCAGAAGGCCGAGCTGATCGTCACCTGCCTGCGCTGAGGAGGCCGGGTCAACCCTGGCGAGCGGGTGATAAGCGGCTGATAACAGCGTGGACAAGTCCTGGCGTTTGACTTGAACGGCCGCAGACCTTCGCCGCACACTGGACCGGTGCTCCTGGCTGTGATGCTGATCGGGTTGCTGGCTCTGCCGTACGTGCTGAGCGCGGTGATCCCTGTGGTGCGCCGTCAGTATGAGCGAAGGGCCGAGCGCCGCCGTCCGGTGGCCGCAGCCACGGCGCCCATCGAGAAGGTCACCGCCGACCTGCGCCGGCTGCGCGCCCAGCTGGAGGACCGGGAGAACCGGCCGGGGCTCACCGGCAAGGGCATGCGGATGGGTGCTGTTCGGACTGCTTACGTCCAGGTGCTCGGGGTTGCCTGCCACCAGCTCGAGGTGCCGCCGCCGCGTTCGGACTCGCATTGGCACACCCCCTTGGCCGAGATCTACCGCGTTGAGGCGCAGTTGCGAGAGCGCGGCCTTGACGTCCGGCCGGTCACCATGGCCGGGTCGCACGCCGCCTGAGGCGCTCGGGCCCATCGCGCTCGATGAGATCGGCCCTGCAATGATGTGGCACGCTCGCCGCATCTGTTCTTTGTGCCCATTCGTTTACGTTTGGGGTGCCTGACCTGACAGGGTGCCTCGCGGGTACGGATCGGCCACGGCCGGAAAGGAGCTACCGTGCGATTGCTTGCCGTGACGATTGCCGCCGGCCTGGCGCTCACCGCCTGCGGGCCCGGGCAGTCCGCGCTGGACTCTGGGGCTTCGGGGCCAGCCGTCGTCGACCCGGCGCGGCCCTCGGGCGGGACAGGCGCAGGTCCGGGCGCAGGCAAGGGCGGTTCGGCGGGCGGCGGCTCGGCAGGGTCCGACCCGGGCGCGCCCAGCAGCCGGCCGGGAGCGACCGCGGCGCCGGTCGATTCCCGCTGCCCGGCCGAGCTGACCGAGGGCGGCCAGCACGACAACAGCCAGGCCAAGCCGGTGCCCGGCGGCATCGAGGTGGACTGGGTACTGCGGTGCACGGTGGTCAGGGCGCACGGTGACCACTCGCGGAGCCTGCTCATCGAGCGCTCGGACAGCGACCCGGCGAGGTTGCTGGCCGCGCTGCGGGATCCGGACGAGCCGCGCAACGACGGCCCCTGCCCGGCGATCGCGATGGTGGTGCCCTACTTCGCGCTGGTGCCACCCGGCGGCCAGCCGGTCCTGGCGAGAATGCCGCTGACCGCCTGCTCGCTGCCACAAACCGCGGCGATGCAGGCCCTGGACCGCTTGCAATGGAAGGTGATCGCCAAGAAGGAGCTGCCCTGAGCCCGGCCTACAACCATCCGGCGCGCTTGAACGCCAGGTAGAGCGCGCCGGCCAGCACTGAGATGACGACAACGCTGGAGATGAAGCCGGAGTGCTGGCCGAAGCCGGGATAGGGCACGTTCTGCCCGTAGAACCCGGTGACCGCGGTCGGGATGGCGATCAGCGCGGTGAAGGACGTCAGCTTCTTCAGGATCGTGTTCAGCCGGGCGTCCTGCAGCGAGAGGTTGGTCTCGAAGACCGAGCTGACCATGTCGCGCAGTGACTCGGTCCACTCGGTGGCGCGCAGCACGTGGTCGTACAGGTCGTCGAAATAAGGCCGGAGCTCGTGCGGGATGTCATTGTCGCGCCGTGCCAGGGTGTTGACCACCTCGCGCATCGGCAGCACCGCCCGGCGGGTCCGGACCAGCGACTTGCGCAGCGCGAACGTCCGGCGCTGCAGCTGGTGGACTCCGTTGGACTGGTCGAACAGCAGGTCCTCCAGGTCCTCGATCTCGTCGTCGAGGGACTGCACGACCTCGAAGTGACCGTCGACCAGCACGTCGAGCATCCCCCAGACCAGCGCCTTCACCCCGTGGCGCATCAGCTCGGCGTTCTCGTCCCAGCGCTTGACGATCGTGTCGATGTCGAACCACTGGCCCGCGTGCACGGTGACGAGGGCCTGCTTGAGCACGAAGGCCGAGACCGCCAGGTCGCTGAGCTCGCCGCTCTCGCGGTCGAGCCGCAGCGCGCGGGCGGTGAGAAAGGTGTGCGTGGGGTAGCGCGATGACTTGGGGCGCTCGTGGTGGGCCACCGCGTCCTCGATCGCCAGCTTGTCCAGCGACAGCTCCACGCCAAGTTCGGCGAGCAGGGCCTCGTCCGGGGCCTGCAGGTCGGCCCAGACCAGGCAGCCGGGCTGGTCGAGGTAGTCCGAGAGCTCCTCGAAGGCGAAGTCCTCCTTCTCCAGGACGCCGTCGCGCCAGAGCCTGGTGCGGATGACTACTTCGGTCATGCCCTATACCTCTCGGCCCGGTTCCTGGCCGTCGCGGCGGCCGTATCGTTCGAAGCATGTCATGGAACGTCTCGCAGCTGCCCTCATTCGCCGGCCGGACGGCGCTGGTCACCGGAGCCAACTCCGGCATCGGCTGGCAGACCGCGCTGGAGCTGGCCAGGCACGGCGCCCGGGTCCGGCTGGGCAGCCGCGACGCCGGGCGCGGCGTGGCGGCGGTGCGCCGGATCCGGGAGCAGCTGCCGGCCGCCGACGTCGAGCTGGTGCGGCTGGATCTGGCCTCACTCGCCTCGATCGAGGCGGTGGCCGAGGCCTGGGACGGCCCGTTGCACCTGCTGGTCAACAACGCCGGGGTGATGGCGCCGCCGAACCTGCGCAAGACCACAGACGGCTTCGAGCTGCAGTTCGGCACCAACCACCTGGGCCACTTCGCGCTGACCGGACGGCTGTTGCCGGCGCTGCTGGCAGCCGGGGCGTCCGGTGACAGTGCCCGGGTGGTGACCGTGTCGTCGCTGCTGCACCGCGGTGGCCGGCCGGGCCCGCTGCGCGGCGAGCTCGATGCCGGTTACTCGCCGCAGCGGGCCTATGCCGACTCCAAGCTGGCCAACCTGCTGTTCGCGTTCGAACTGCAGCGCCGCGCCGGGTCGCACGCCGCGCCGCTGACCTCGACGGCGGCCCATCCCGGCCTGGCGCAGACCAACCTGATGCTCAGCCCGGACGGGTTGGGGGCCAACGCCCTGATGCGCGGGGTGCGCCACTCCGTGGGCCGGCTGATGTTCCAGCCGGCCGCGGCCGGCGCCCACCCGACGCTGTACGCCGCCGGCGTCGCCGCGCCCGGCTCGTACAGCGGCCCGCAGTGGCCCGGCGGCATGCGCGGGCCGGCCGGGCCGGCGCGGCCGAGCAGGACGGCACAGGACCCACGGCTGGCCGCCGAGCTGTGGGATCTGAGCGAGGAGCTGACCGGGGTCCGCTATCCGTGGTCCTGAGCTGGTCCCGATCGCGAGCTGGTTCCGATCGCGGCCGGTCCTGACCCTGCGGTCCTGACCCGGCTGGGCTGCAAGAGGTTGCCTGGCCGCTCTGCGAGAATGGCCGGGTGCAGACCGACACCGTGCTCGTCGTTGACTATGGGGCGCAGTACGCGCAGCTGATCGCTCGCCGGGTGCGGGAGGCCAACGTCTACTCCGAGATCGTGCCTTGCTCGATGCCGGTCGCCGAGATGCTGGCCCGCGAGCCGAAGGCGATCATCCTGTCGGGCGGGCCGGCCTCGGTGTACGCGCCGGGCGCGCCGGCCGTCGACCCGGGCCTGTTCGACGGCGGCGTTCCGGTGTTCGGGATCTGCTACGGCTTCCAGGCGATGACCCAGGCGCTCGGTGGCGAGGTGGCCAACACCGGCGGTTCGGAGTTCGGCCGGACGCTGCTGTCGATCCAGACGGCGGGGACGCTGTTCGGCAATGGTGATAGCGCCCACGAGCCACGCCAGGTCTGGATGTCGCACGGTGACGAGGTGACCCGGGCGCCCGAGGGGTTCGTGGTGACCGCGTCGTCAGCGGGAGCGCCGGTGGCGGCCTTCGAGGACACCGGCCGGTGCCTGGCCGGCGTGCAGTTCCACCCCGAGGTGCTGCACACCGAGCACGGCCAGCAGCTGTTGAAGAACTTTCTTTACGACATCGCCGGTTTGAAGCCGACCTGGACCGACGCCAACATCATCGACGAGCAGGTCGAGCTGATCCGCGCACAGGTCGGAAAATCCCGGGTGATCTGCGGGCTGTCCGGCGGGGTGGACTCGGCGGTGGCCGCGGCGCTGGTGCAGCGCGCGATCGGTGACCAGCTGACCTGCGTGTTCGTCGATCACGGGCTGCTGCGGGCCGGCGAGGCCGAGCAGGTGGAGACCGATTTCGTCGCCGCCACCGGGGTGTCGTTGAAGATCGTCGACGCCCGCCAGCAGTTTCTGGACGCCCTGGCCGGGGTGAGCGACCCGGAGACCAAGCGCAAGATCATCGGCCGGGAGTTCATCCGGTCCTTCGAGCAGGCCGAGCGCGAGCTGATCGCCTCGACCGAGTCCGGCCCGCCGTTCGAGTTTCTGGTGCAGGGCACGCTGTATCCGGACGTGGTGGAGTCCGGCGGCGGCACCGGGACCGCCAACATCAAGAGCCATCACAACGTCGGGGGACTGCCGGAGGACCTGCAGTTCTCGCTGGTGGAACCGCTGCGTTCGCTGTTCAAGGACGAGGTGCGCCGGGTCGGCTTGGAGCTCGGGTTGCCCGAGGGCATCGTCTGGCGCCAGCCGTTCCCGGGGCCGGGGCTGGGCATCCGGATCGTCGGGGCGGTGGACGCCGAGCGGTTGGAGATCCTGCGCCGGGCCGACTCGATCGCCCGGGCCGAGCTGTCGGCGGCCGGGCTGGACCGTTCGATCTGGCAGTGCCCGGTGGTGCTGCTGGCCGACGTCCGCTCGGTCGGCGTGCAGGGTGACGGGCGGTCCTACGGGCATCCGATCGTGCTGCGGCCGGTGTCGTCGGAGGACGCGATGACCGCGGACTGGACCCGGGTGCCCTATGACGTGCTGGAGAAGATCTCGACCCGGATCACCAACGAGGTGCGCGAGGTCAACCGGGTGGTGCTGGACGTGACCAGCAAGCCCCCCGGCACCATCGAGTGGGAGTAGACCGAGCGGGAGACCCCGCACTTGCTGGCCGAAGGTAGCACCCGTCGTACCGAGTACAGCCCATCAGCAAGACGGCTGGGAAGCTCTACTTGTACTGCTCCCCGGCACGGTCACCAGACCCAGACGTCGTCGATCCAGATCATCTGCCCGACGCCCAGTGTGATAGGCGCGGCCAAAGTGATCTTCAGCTGCGTCGCTCCGCTCGGCACCGCGAGCGAGCCGGTCAGACCGGACAGGGCCGGCTCGACCGAACGTAGGAGATTCCCGCCCGCGTCCAAGTATTTGACCGACACGGAGGGCGCGGTGCCGGAGACCAGGGTGGCGGCGAACTGGTAGGTCTGCCCTGCCTGGACCGGAATGGCAGCGGAGGTGATCGACGCGACCTTCGAGCTGAGCCCCACCGCGTCCGTGCCGTCACTTGAGTGCGCGCCCGACGTGTCGTAGAGCGTGCCGCTCGACGTCCAGGACGTGGGCTGGGAAGTGCCCGACTCGAACGAGCCGTTCGTGACCTTGTTGCCCTTGACCGTGACGGTGCGGGTGAGCCGGTTGTCCGACTCGTTGGACTCGGCGATCGCGTTGGCCGGGTCGACTACCGCCGTTATCGACCTGTCGCCCTTGACCCCAGTGGTGTTCCACCTGACCGAGACATCCACCGTGGCGCCCGCCCCGACGTTGACCGGCGCGGACGTGCCTACCGGTGTCGTGCCGTCGAGGAACTGCACGACGACCTCGGTCGCCGGCACGCCGGACGGGTTGCTCACTGCTGCGGTCAGCACGGTCTGCTTGGGCGTCGGCTGGGCCGCGCTGAGGTTCGTCGGCGTCAGGTTCGGCTTCTCGCCCGTGCCCTGCGGGTGGACGTTGAAGTAGAAGACCTGGCCGGCTTCGACGAGCTTCGGGTCGGAGGTGTTCGCCGGTGTCTGCGGGAAGCCGCGAGCAGCGAGCGAGGCGTTGCGCGCGGCGTACTCGGCGTGCAGGTAGTCGCCCTTGCGGAACAACTCGCCGGCCTGCGACCGCCACTGCTTCATTCGGTCGTAGTCGGCTGCCCAGGCCGCGCTGGGCGTGCTCCCCCCGGCCTTGGCCTCCTTGGACAACCGGTCGGTGAGTGCTTCCTGCGCACCCATCAGGTATTCCGCGACGTGCCCGCGCTGCAGGTTGTCCTGGTCCTCGACCTCGTAAGGCCGGTAGGACATCGCGTAGGTGGTCGGGGCGGCCGAGATGTCGTACATCCAGCCCAGCCCGGACCAGTAGCACTCCCACTGACCGGCCTTCGGGTCGCCCGCGGGGCACTTGTCCACGCCGTAGGAACCGTCGTGCGGGTGCGACAGGCCGAGGTTGTGTGCGGCCTCGTGCTCGACGGTGTAGGACATGCCGGACCCCGGGTCCTGCGTGGGCAGCGCCTGATCCGTCAGCGATCGCTTCGAACCGGGTGCGTCACCCGGCTGGACCGCCGGGTAGTGCGACAGCTTGGTCTTCATCCGGTCGTTGACGTTGTTCAGCACGCCCCAGGCCTCGCCGTCCTCGGTGTAGAAGGCGATGCCGCCGACGATGAACGGCAGCGACCAGGTGTAGGCCTTCTCCCACGTCATGTTGATCGACGGGATCGTGTTGACGCCCTCCACGTGGTCGGCGATGCCGTGCGGGTGCGAGTCGATGTAGTCGCGCACGACGGAACCGTTCACCGCGTCGTCGTACGTGCCGGTGCCGGTCAGGTCGTGCGTCGCGTCGGCGCCGGTGGCCTTTGCCTTCTCCAGCGTGTTCGAGACCTCGGTCAGGTTCACGCCGTAGTCGGTGTGCACGTGATTGCCGTCGTGGAGGGGCTCCGGAACAAGATCGGTGCCGGTGGCGGTGATCTTGACGTGGTGCGAGGGCGCCGGCAGGTCCTCGTACTTGGGAGCCACGTTGAGCTGCTGCCCCGTGGGCTGGTTGTTGGTCGGGTCGTAAAGCGGGATGACCTCGCCCTTGCGACCCACCCAGCGGGCGTAGGGCGTGGCGGAGGACAGCCAGCGCAGCGTGTCGTCGTGCGTGGTGGCGTTGACGGAGTCGATCTTGTAGAGCAGGTCGGAGTTGGTCCACCAGGTGCCGTAGACGCCGCCGCCGTTGGTGAGCTGGCCGTTCACCCACTGTGGACGCGAGTAGAAGTCCGTCCAGTTCGACACCGCCAGCCAGTTGACGTCACCGCGCGGGATCGGCCGATACAGGTAGCCGGGCGTCGACCGGAAGAACAGGCCGTAGGCGACATCGCGCGCGAGGCGCGGCATCATCCGGCAGGGGGTGTCGTTGCGCCACGGCAGGTCACCGACGCCAGGCACCCCGGGACCCGATGTCAGGCAGCTCTCGCCGGACTGCGTCCACAGCGGGTCGGCCGTGTACTGCCACACCGGCGGGTCGCCGTGCGGGTAGTCGCTCGACATCCCCACCCCATAGTTGGCCCACGACGCATCCTCGTAGTCGTTCGGCGCGGCGCCGAGGTCGACGAAGTGGAAGCGGTACCGCCCACCCCAGGTGCGGCCAAAGTCGACGCCGTCCCAGGCCTTGGTGTCCGGGTCGGTGATACGCCACGACCCACCCTGCTCGATCGGCTTCGGGATGATCGTCCCGTTGATGACCGCGTCCGTGCCGTAGGTGTGATACGCGTTCGGGCGGAAGTAGTCCTTCGCGTAGTTGGGCGTGAACGTGTCGAGGAAGAAGTAGGACGAGCCGTTGTTCAGCCCCTGCGGCATCCGGTCGAGGTTGAGGCCGTTCTTGTCGTAGAACGGGTCGTGGTACGCGCTCGGGTCCGGGTTGACGACCGAGGCGGCGACGCAGGCGCCGGTCTCGGCGTTCTTGAAGGCGCAGCTGTTCGCGGCGTCGAGGCGGGAGTTGAAGATCCAGTCCTCAATGGCGTAGCCGTCGATCAGGTCCGTCTTCGTCGGCTGGGTGACCTTGTAGGCAACGTCCCCACCCTTGGCCAGCGTCCGGTAGTTGCCGAACGCGGCGTCGTACTTGGCCTGGTTCTGGCCCCGCGCCTTGCCGCTGCGGTAGTCCTGCGCCTGGGCGGTGTTGTTCTTGGCCACCTGGAACAGCGACTTGGTGTAAGCCTCGGACGCCACCAGGACGTTAACCTGGTACCGGTAGGTGATTCCCAGGAAGTACGGCGCATCGTCGCTGGCACTCTTGCACTTGTTCCAGTTGAGTAAGCCCGCCCCGACCTGCGACAGCTCGCACGCGTTGTCCGACTTGTTCGACACCGGCGGCCGGTAGTGCGTGGGGATGCGCGACTTCAAGTCGGCGACCTCCGCGGCGGACGGCGTGCGGCCGACGAAAACGATGTTCAGCGGGTAGTCCTGGACGAGCTCCTTCTCCACCGCCGAACGGTTCTCCGGGAACTTCATAGCGGTCGGAATGTCGAAGGCGCTGACCGTCGCCGTCCCCGAGTACGACCCGCCCGCAGTCTGATACGGCACGACCTTGACCGTGTACGCGCCCGGCGGCAGCTGGCCGAGATCAACGCTTTCGGAAGTGGTGAGCGGAGCTGCCGAGTCCTTGATCTTGGTTCCGGCCGAGTCGTAGACGTACAGATCGAAGTCATCGCTGGGCAGACCCCACTTGATACCCACGGTCACGCTGCCGTCGTGCGAGTTCCAGTAGTCCGCCGGTGCCTCGAAGTTCAACGTGTAGGTGTCACAAG